>JAJRVW010000224.1 GCA_024277115.1 Calditrichota bacterium | reverse complement strand
AGCAACTTCTTTTACCATCTGCGCGCCCATATTTTCAAATGGGTCGTCAAGTTCAATTTCTTTGGCGACGGTCACGCCGTCTTTGGTCACGGTCGGTGCACCAAATTTTTTATCGATCACCACGTTTTTGCCTTTGGGGCCAAGTGTGGTTTTTACGGTGCGGGCGAGTACATCTATCCCTTTTTTTAGTTTGCCGTAGGCGTCGGCATCAAATAAGATCTCTTTGGACATCTTTTAGTTCCTTTCGTTTTTTATGTTTTTGTGTTTTAAAGTTTCTGAGAAATTAAATCTCGTGTAGTCAGGTAATTTAAGTGCAAGAGTATTTGTTATCAAGAGTAGCTAAATACAATTCGGAATTTTATATAAATCCTGCTTTTATATAAATGCTTTACCGATTGGATACAAAATCGTTATACAAAACCGGATTTGCGTTTTTACATTGATATCACTTTTCAAGGAGCTATACTTTAAAAGGGGAACAATCTTGTAATGGACCTGTTTTAAAATAATAACATAGCATTTATGAACTGAATGGAGGGGTTGCATTTTTATATCAGGCCTCCTTAATCTTGCAGCCTCTCCATTTTTATTTCTAAAGTATTTCTACATTTCATTTGTAAAAAGACATTCTACATCCCTATCTTATCAAAACCCACGTTTAAATTTACTTAATTTAAAAAAAGTTGTGATATTTGATTTAATTGTTCAAATCAAATTGCCTAATTTACAAACCCCTTTTTGGAGAACTCATGGACTTAAATAATTTATTATTCGAAATAAAAGATTCGATCGCCATAATTAGTATAAACAGGCCGCAAAAATTAAATGCACTAAACGAGGCAACCATTAAAGAACTTGGCTTAGCTATTGGCGAGGTACAAAATAATCCTGAAATTAAAGCGGCCATTTTAACCGGCGTAGGCGAGAAAGCTTTCGTGGCAGGTGCCGATATTAGCGAGTTAAGCAAGCTGGGGATGGTGGAAGCGACGGAGGCTTCGCGCTTAGGGCAGCGGATTTTTGCACAGTTTGAAATGTGTTCCAAGCCGGTGGTTGCACTGGTTAATGGTTTTGCCCTTGGTGGCGGTTGCGAGTTGGCCATGTGCTGCCATTTTCGGATTGCTTCGGAAGCCGCGCGGTTTGGGCAGCCGGAAGTAAACCTGGGCCTTGTACCCGGATACGGCGGAACACAGCGTTTACCAAGATTGGTTGGACGAGGCATTGCACTGGAATTATTGCTTACAGGTGATATGATTTCTGCTGATCGCGCCTACCAATTGGGGCTGGTTAATAAAGTTGTTCCGGCAAACACGCTGCTGGATGAAGGTAAAAAGATGCTCACAAAAATTATATCAAAAGGGCCGCTTGCCGTTAAGTTTTGTATCGAAGCAGTGCATCACGGATTAAACAGTTCGTTGGAAACCGGACTGGAGATAGAGGCCAATTATTTTGGAATGGCCTTTGGTACCGAAGATAAAAAAGAAGGCACCACCGCCTTTCTTGAAAAACGAAAAGCTCAGTTTCAGGGAAAATAATGCAACTCGAAAGACAAAAAGCGCTCATTCTTCAATCGAAAGATGAACAGGTCGCCAATCATTTGCTGAAGGTTTTAAATGATTTGGCCATCCCTTATACAGAAAGAAATTCCATCGATGGAATTTTGGATGCCATGTATACGGAGAAGTTTGAAACGTTAATCCTTTTTGTGGAAAATTTAGACGCGCCGGAATTAAAATCATTTTTTGACAGCATTGGCCGTGAAAAGGAAACACTGCTCTTCTTTGGAGTTGGGCCAAAAGCAGACCCCAAACCGCCTTTTTTTGATTTTTATATTTCAAAAGATGAAATGTTAGACTCTATCACACTTCTTCCCATTTTACAAGGTATTTTTGAAATTACCCAAAAAGTAAAAAACCAGGCGGAACTTTCCAGCATGCTTATCCACGATATGCGCTCGCCTATGCAAAGTATCATGAGCTATCTGGAGCTTTTGCAGACCGATACATTTGGCCCCATAAACGAAGGCCAGCAACAGATGATCAAAAACAGTTTGCGCCTTCAGGACAAAATTTTGGATATGCTCAACGAGCTGGGCGATGTGATGCGCTTTGAAAACAAGACCTTTAAACTGGTTAAATCCAACTTTAAAGTGAAAGACCTTTTACAGGATGTTGTTCAGGCTTTATGGGTGCAGGCGGACAAAAAAAATATAAAATTCAGCATTTCGATCTCCGATGAGGAACAAATTGTTTTTGCGGACAGGCTGGCGCTCAACCGGGTTTTTGTTAATATCCTCTCCAACGCAATCCGCTTTTCGCCCAACGATGGCGCGGTTCGTATTGATTGTCTTTGTTCCCATGCAACAGATGGAACGGCGAGCTGTAAAGTGAAAATTACAGATAGTGGCCCGGGTATTAAGGATGAGGATGCCGCCCTGATTTTTGACAAATTCTACCGTATCCGACGCTTAAAAACGGCAAAAGGATTTGGCCTCGGGCTCTATGTTTCTAAATTATTTGTTGAAGCACACGGCGGTAAAATTGGCGTTTATAATAATCGTGAAGGTGGTACGACTTTTCATTTTCAAATCCCCGTTCAATAAATTCCTAAAATAAAATCCCCTTTTTAAAATTATTATTTCTGTGGAACAACCTATATGTAGCCTTACGGCCAGATAGGACCAAAACCATGCAAGGGCTTCGTAAAAATATTATTAGTTCTTTGTGAACTCTTTGTTAAAAATCGCCTCTATACTTCGTTTCATCAAAACAAACAATTCATTTTTCATATTTATTTAAGGAGATTAGAGATGCGGTTACTTTTAATTTTATTGGTGGGCTTTACATTTTTGATAAGCTCATGTAGCGACGATACATCCAGTTCAAATGATGGTTCAACAAAGCTTGCCTTATCATTTAGCGGGCTGGAAGCATTAAATAACGGTTTTCATTACGAGGGTTGGGTCATTTTAGATGGCGCGCCGATTTCGACAGGCAAATTTAATCTTGATGCCAGCGGTGCTATTGTTGATTTAAACGGCAATGCGCTTTCCAACGAGTTCAGTACGGCCAACAAAGATGACTTAGGCGATGCCACGGCAGTGATTATCACTATCGAGCCGGCAGGTGATACGGATACGACGCCTGCTTCCACAAAAATTATAGCCGGGGATGTGAGCGGGGCTTCTGCTTCATTAACAACTGCGCATGGTGCAACACTTGGCAGTGATTTTAGCTCGGCAACGGGAAAATTTATTCTGGCAACGCCGACAAATGGTGCAGAGACAAATGAAAATAGCGGAATATGGTTTTTAGACCTTAGCTCAGGTTCGCCTGCAGCCGGATTAAATTTACCAACCTTACCTGCCGGATGGGTTTATGAAGGCTGGACAGTTCTTAATGGCACACCTGTAACCAGTGGCCGTTTCACAGACGTGGCAGCGGTAGATTTTGACGATCCATACAGCAGCACACAAGGTGGACCGCCATTCCCAGGAGAAGATTATCTTAACAACGCGCCTGCCGGGCTAACTTTTCCAACAGATTTAGCCGGTGGTACAGCGGTTATTTCCATCGAACCGGAGCCGGATGACAGCGCCGCGCCATTTTTGTTAAAGCCATTGGTGCAGGGGATTGATGCGTCGGCCACTGATCATGTAACCTATGATATGGGCAATAACTCTGCGGCATTCCCAACAGGAAGCGCGACAATAAAATAATTTTAATTTGCCCCATAGAAAAAAGCCGAATTCTGTATGTTTTGAATCCGGCTTTTTGTATTTACAGCGTTACCTTTCCAATCCAACTTGTCACACTTGTCATGCTGCGGCGCTTTTACCGAAGCATTCGAAAAAGAACGGATACTATCGCTCTAAGTAATGGTATCCGTTTCAAGTGCGAGCGCCTCGAACTACTTTCAAGGACTTACAGGCCTTGAAAGTTATTAAAAATCTCCGCGTTCTCCGTGCCTCCATAGTCGAAAAGAAAAACCGTTAAGATGGGATTCTTCCCCCGCCGGAAAGGAGGCGGGGTCAGAATGACAAGAATCTGCCGTATTCGTCATGTTGAACTTGTTTCAACATCTGTAAAACGATAGCCCAAATAGTTTTCCCGGTGGAATCCTGAGACAAGCGCAGGATCCCACCGGCCGGGTTTTAAAACCCGGTAGATATTTACTTCTCCGTCACTTCCTTAAAAACGCGCATAAAATTACCGCCTAAAATTTTCCGGATAGATTCTTTATTATAACCCCGCTTTACCAACTCTTTTGTAATGGCCGGCATTTTTGAGACATCCCGCAATCCGGCTGGCGTAAGACTGATGCCATCAAAATCGGAACCAAGCCCTACAAAATCATCACCTACAAGATTAACCACATAATCGATGTGATCAACTACAGTTTTAACTGACGGATAGACAGGGTCAATCCTGGAATGGATAAACGCCGCGCGATCGAACGAATCCATCTTGCCCAAAGCTTTTAAGGAATCCTGGATGGCATCCGCATCTTTACGGGATTTTTTGTAGATTTTTTCAAAACCTTTAACTAAAAAACCGGGATAAAAATTAATAAACATCACGCCACCGTTTTTGGCCAAAGCCTTTATCTGGGCATCTTTTAGGTTGCGCTGGTTGGGGCAGATGGAATAAACAGACGAGTGCGAGGCGATTATGGGTTTGGTACTTGTGCTGATAACATTATAAAAAGTGTTTTCGCCGGAATGGGAGACGTCGATCATCATGCCAAGCTGGTTTAGCCTTTTTATAATCTTTCTGCCAAAATCATTTAAACCCCGATGGCCTTTCCATGATTTTTTAACCTCGTCGGCGGCGCTGCTGGCCCAGCTTGGGCTGTCGTTCCAGGTTAGGCTTAAATAGCGCACACCCCGGTCATAAAAATAATCTAAGTTTTTCAGATCGTCATTAATGGCCGTGCCACTTTCCAATCCGATACATGCGGCAATTTTATTTTTAGCTGTAATCCGGCTTATCGATTTTGGGGATGTGGCCAGTTCAATTTTATCGAGATTTCTTGCTAAAATCTGATCCAAAGTATCCAGCATTTCAACGGATTGGCTGTACATCGATTTCTTTTCTTTTTTATCGGGATTGGGCCAGATGACAAAAAACTCCACATCGACCCCGCCTTGTTTTAAACGCACTAAATCAACATGACCCTTTGTGGAAAATTTTTCCAGGCTCCTTCCGGATGAGAAGGAGCTGTAAAGCGCATCGGCGTGCATATCCACGACAAGCGATTCAAAATGAAGTTGTTTGGAATCGATTTGGGCCATTAAAGAAAAAGGCAAAAAGCAGAGTAGGAAAAAATGAAATAGTCTGGGCACAAGATTTCTCCGTTTAGAATAAAAGTAGATCATTGTATTTTAGATTGGTAGGGCAGGTAAATTATTTAAAAGAAATATTCTTGTAAAAATCATTTATTTTTACACCAGTTGCTAGAGAGGAAAAGGTGAGCGTGTCCGTTTCGAGATCAAACTCCCTTAAAATCCATTCTTTCTTGTTGCGCGTATACTGCTCAACATGGACGCGGTATTGGTCAATTAAAACATATTCCTGCAAGGTTGCTATTTTTCGGTATGCTTCAAATTTACTGCCGCGGTCAAAATCCATTGTAGATTTGGATAAAACTTCAATTATCAAAACAGGGTTTGTGATTGTATCGTTCCGCTCTTCGTAAAATTGGGGTTCATTGCACAGGGCAAGGATATCAGGATAGTAAAAGGAATTTTCCACAGTCACTTTTATGTCATTGGACAGAACCCTGCATTTTTTTTTCATTTTGCTTCTAATGCAGAAACTAATATTTGATATTATTTCAGCATGGTTAAACGATGCGCCGGCAAATGCAAATATTTCACCATTGATAAACTCGTGCTTTTCTATGGCTGCATCTTCCAACTCCAGGTATTCTTTAATCGATACGTTCGTTTTTTCTGCGGGCATACCCATCTGTGGCTCCACTGTTTTAGCTTGCCAACAATGTACGCCCAAAGCTTGGGGATTTCAAGAAACAGATATTAATTGCACGCAAAAGAGTGATAAAATTCTTCACAGTATTAATAATATTAAGATAAGTTTTTTTTTCATTTTGTTGATTTTGCTGCCAATGAATTTTTGGTACAATGGTTGCAAAGAGGTTATCTCAAAAAGGAAGTTTAGAAAGGAAAACATGAACAAGTTTACATTAATTGCTTTAATTATGCTCGCCTCTTTGCTGCATGCTGAAACGTATTATATAGATGCAAGCTCTGGCAATGACAATAGTGATGGTAAAACAGAAGGCACCGCCTGGCAGAATGTGAGCCTTGTTAAAAATAAAAATTTTGTCCCCGGTGATGAAATCTTGTTAAAACGTGGCGAGGTTTGGGCAAATACGTTAAATATTTCATCCAGTGGCGATGCCTCTGCTCCGATACTTTTTGGGGCATACGGCAGTGGCGATGAACCACAGATTTTTAGCATAGATATCAGCGCAGACTTTATAATCGTAGAAAACCTTCTGATTGACCATAACCAGGAACCAAGTGATTGTATAGAATTATCCAGATCCGAAAATGTAATTCTGCGAAATCTGGAAATCCGCAATGGGGAACGTGATGCCATCGATGCGGACAAGGCAAATAACCTTCTTGTGGAAAACTGTACCATCCATCATTTTTTGAACGGAACTTATTCCAGCCAAAAAGACGCGCATGGCATCGTCCTTACCGACACCAAAGGCATCACCATAAAAAATACGGAAATCTATCAGGTCTCCGGCGATTGTGTCCAAACAGACCCGGACAGGGATACCAACACACCTGATAGTTTATGGATCGAAGATTGCACATTTTGGACCGGGCCATTGACAGAGGATTTTAACAGTGGCTGGAAAATAGGAAATATCCCTGGAGAAAATGCCTTGGATACAAAGTTGGTAAAAGACAACTGGGATGCCATCGACCGCATGCAGGTCACCATAAAAAATACAACGGTTTTTGGTTTTCAAAATGGAAATATCAACAATATGGCTGCTTTTAATTTAAAAGAAAAAATTGAAGCGGTGCTTGATGGTGTGACGGTTTACGATTGTGAAATTGCTTTTCGAATGCGTGGCACACGTGGCAATGCCAATGTTACAATCATGAATACGGTGGTTTATAATTGTGAAAAAGCCTTTCGGGCAGAGGATGATGTAGCCAACCTTAAATTATATAACAGCACTTTTGGCAGCGGCCTGCAAAATACATTTACCTTTGCCGGGGGCGATGGCGGCGTTGGAAGCTGGGAAATTCTAAATAATGCTTTTTGGGGTTCCAAGCCCGACCTGGCGGTAGATGGCAGCAATCAAGCGGCCGGCACATCCGATTTTGAAGACAGCGATAACCATGATTACCGTTTGAAGGAAGGGTCGCTCTTAATTGATGGAGGGACAGAAATTGCCTTGGTTACAACGGATAAAAATGGGCTTTCCCGTCCACAAGGCACACAATTTGATATTGGGGCGTATGAGTTTGAAAGCATCCCGACCAGCATTCTATCTGCTGGTTTAGCAGGCCCGGAAGATTATGTTTTAGCACAAAATTACCCCAACCCGTTTAATCCACAGACGACCATTGAGTTTAATATTATAGAACCCGGTACCGTCCGTTTATTGATTTATTCATCAACCGGACAGCTTGTACGGGAGCTTGTGAATGGTTCTTATCTGCCCGGGAAATATACGATTAGCTGGAACGCGACAAACAATTTCGGCGTAAAGGTGGCAGCCGGGATGTATCATTACCAGCTCATTTCATCCGGTAAATCCGAAACAAAAAAAATGTTGTATCTCCCCTAGTGTTTTAAAAACCTCCCACCGTGCCGGGGATTGCTTAATTGCTTTGTCCGGCACTTCTTTTCTTAAAATAATTCATTCCGTCCTTTTCAAGTCCGTTATTTTTTTATATCTTAGCAATCCAACCTTAAATTTATCAATCCATTATTTTAGGAGATTTATAATGAAAATTCCCAGCCTACTTTTAAAACTACTCTACACCTTCGGCAGCTTGCAAAATGGGAAAGACGGCGTGCAGTTTTCCCTTAAAAACCGTTTGAGCGATACTAAAATAACCGGTATTTCTTCTCTCGAAATAGATGATAAAAAAATTCCTCTGGATACCATACAAATGGATATTGACGAAGGCGAAAAATTTGGAGTGGAGCGTTTCCAAAAAGAAGGGATAATAAATTTTCCTCTCAAAACAGCCTTAAATTTTCATATTTCTATAAAAAAATTAGAACTTGGCAAGCACGCTATCAAAATTGTTTTTGGCGCCGATCAATTTGGTGATAAGTTAAAAATTGATGTGCGCGATTCAGTCTCTGAGCCTACTGAGCATATTGTCCGTTTACCTCGCGATAACAAAGACGATTATTCCGATGCTATCATAAAAAAACGTCAGGACTTTGTGGAAAAGTTTACCGGATCGAAATTAAACCATATTAGAAAGTATTCGTTTGATCCGCATATTACCGAGGGAAATTGTGAACATTTTACCGGGGTGGCACAAGTCCCAATCGGTTTTGCAGGGCCACTAAATGTGGATGGCGAGCATGCCATGGGCGATTTTTTAATCCCCATGGCCACGGCCGAAGGCACTTTGGTCGCTTCTTATAATCGTGGAATAAAAGTTTTAAACCTGGCCGGTGGCGTTAAGTGCACCGTGGTCGGCGATGCTATGCAACGCGCCCCGGTGTTTATTTTCGATGATGCCCGTGGCGCCAGGGAGTTTGTAAAGTGGATAAATGAAAACATGGATAAAATTCGCGAGGAAGCCGAGGCTACCTCAAGCGTGGCAAAACTATTGTACATCCAGCACTATCTGGCCAATAAATTTGCTTACCTGCGCTTTAACTTTTCCACCGGGGATGCCGCCGGACAAAATATGGTTGGACGCGCAACATTTGCAGCATGCAGCTTGATTATGGAAAATAATAAAACCATCGATCATTTCTTTCTGGAATCCAATTTTGCCACAGATAAAAAAGCATCACAGATAAATATTATGCGCACCCGGGGCAAGCGTGTTGTTGCCGAAGCGATCATCCCACGCGATGTGTTGATACAGCAAATGCGGGTTAAGCCTGAAGGCCTTACGCACCATGCCAATATTTCCAATGTCGGTTCCTTTCTTTCGGGCGCGAACAATAACGGCTTGCACTCGGCCAATGGCATTACTGCCATGTTTATTGCCACCGGGCAGGATGTGGCCAATGTAGCAGAAAGTTCTGCTGGGGTGATTTATACCGAGCTGACCGAAGAGAAGGATTTGTATATTTCCATGACTATCCCTTCGTTGATTGTGGCCACGTATGGCGGAGGTACACATTTGGCCACCCAGCGTGAATGCCTCGACTTACTGGGCTGTACGGGGCGGGGCACGGTCAATAAACTTGCAGAGATTGTGGCGGGTGTTGTGTTGGCGGGAGAAATTTCCCTTGCATCGGCCATTTCATCCCTCGATTGGGTTTCCAGCCACGAACAATATGGACGGAACCGCTAAATTTTTTCGGTAAAGTAGTTAAAAATTGCCGGGTTTAAGGATAAATCAAAATGGGTACAGAGCACACGTATGACTATGATTTTATAATAATCGGTTCCGGGTTTGGTGGGGCGGCCTCGGCATTACGCCTGTCAGAAAAAGGCTACAAAGTCCTTGTTATGGAAAAGGGGAAATGGTACAAGGCTGAAGATTTCCCGAAGACCAACTGGAATTTAAAACGCTGGTTGTGGATGCCTTTTGTAAAATTTCACGGCTTTTTTAAAATTACATTCTTCAGGCATGTGGCAACGCTTTCCGGCGTGGGCGTGGGCGGCGGTTCACTTGTATATGCCAATACCTTGCCCATTCCAAAATCCTCTTTTTTTAAAAGTGATTCCTGGGCACATCTAGCCGACTGGGAAGAGGAGTTAAAACCTTTTTATCAAACAGCTTTAAGAATGATGGGCGCGGTAAAGAACGAAGCCCTGAAAACCGGTGACCTGGCCCTAAAAAAACTGGCAGAGGAAATCGGTAAATCCGAAAGCTACTCGCCCACCAATGTGGCCGTATTCTTCGGCGAGCCGGAAGTTACCGTGCCCGATCCATATTTTGGCGGTGAAGGGCCGGAGCGTGCAGGATGTACTTTGTGTGCAGGTTGCATGGTCGGTTGCCGTTATAATGCAAAAAACACGTTGGATAAAAATTATCTTTATCTGGCGCAAAAAAATGGCGTTAAAATACAAGCCGAATCGTTGGTGTATGATGTGTTGCCTTTAAATGGTGATACGGGCAATTCCGGTTATGAGGTAAAATGGAAATCGTCTACAAAAATCATAAAGAAAAAAGGCAGCATTAAGGCCCGCAATATTATTTTTGCCGGGGGCGCGCTGGGCTCGATTAAACTTTTACTTGGCCTAAAAAAGAAATCGTTGCCAAATTTATCCGATCAGTTGGGCATGGGCATTCGTACTAACTCAGAAAGCCTGATTGGCATTACGGCATTTGACAAAGAAACCGTTTTCTCTGAAGGCGTGGCCATTGGCTCCATCGTACATACCGATGAGCACAGCCACCTCGAGCCTGTCCGATATCCGGCCGGTTCCGGTTTTTGGCGTGTATTGATGACCCCGCTGGTTTTTGGCGGTTCAATCTTTACCCGGATTTTTAAAATTATTAAAGATTATATTCTGCACCCGTGGGATAATCTGCGCGCTTATTTTGTAAGAGACTGGGCCAAGCACACACAAATCTTGCTATTTATGCAAAGCCTTGACAGCACCTTACGTTTTTCCAAAGGTTTGTTTGGCATGAAAACATCGGTAACAAAAGGGAAACGGCCAACTTCGTTTATCCCGGAAGCAGAGGAGTTGGCACAAAAATATGCTAAGATTGTAAACGGAAAGGCCACCTCGTTACTTACAGAAACCATGCTGGGCATCCCAACTACGGCACATATTTTGGGCGGCGCGGTTATGGGCAAAGATATATCGGAGGGTGTGATCGATAAAGACAACCACGTTTTTGGCTATAAAAATATGTATATTTGTGATGGATCGGCCATCTCTGCTAACCCTGGCGTAAATCCCTCATTGAGTATTTTAGCGATCACCGAACGGGCCATGAGTAAAATCCCAGAGAAGGCAAAAAACAGCGCACCTTTAAGCAGGGAATTGGCACACTAAGATTAGATGAACCTTAATGATTAAAATAAAAATTCATAATATTCAGGAAATTGTTGAGCAGGAAAAAGGGCGGCTTGTTTCCCGCTTAGCGCCCCTTTTAATTGATGTTGAACGTAAAGTTGAAGAAACAATCGTTGAACAATTGAAAGATGTGTTTCAATCAAAAAACATAAAGGCTTCAATAATTATCGAAAAAGAATGAGAATTAGATTAGGCCAAATATCTGCCCAACTCCCGTTCCTAAACTTAGTTTGGGAACGAGATTTGGGGGTAACGAGATTAGGAATTCTCACTATTTTGGCCGTTTCATTCCACGCATTAAAATGGGTATCCAGCCTAAAATCGGGATAAAAAAAGCAATTATTATCGGGTTGTGTTTTATGATTGTAATGATGCTTGAAAGACGAAGCTTAAAGGTTTCAATCTTTCCCTTCAATTTAAAACGGGAATCGTATTCTGTAAAAATGGATGCCCAGCAACATGGTAAAAAGTACGGAAATTTTTTAAGGTTTTTAATCCACAAAGAAAAAAGCTCGCCATATTTATAATGTACTTTGCCATATTTCTCCACAGCGGCCGTTAATTCTGCCTGCATCTGTTCTTTAACTTTATCCGCTATTTCACGAAACTCTTCATCGGTAATTTCTTCATACGGTTTGTCGATCATCTCGTAAGGTCTTATCCTTTTCCCTTTTACATACACCAGTTTTGCGGGAAAGCCAAAATAAAAAAGCCAGGGCTGAAATGGAATCAACAAAGTCATAATCCCGATAGGTAAAAATGGAATGCCCAGTTGTTGGGACAGCTTGTTCAAGGGTTCGGATTTAAAGGCGTAGGGGTTTATATATTCGCCATTCACGGTTGCCACCGGGATTACATCGGCCTTGTATTTTATGCTGATCCTTATAAAAGAGGTGGCAAAACGTTGCAGTTGGTAGCGCTTGGGAAAACCTTTACCGATGCCGGGCACACCTTCCGGGTACATCATCAAATTAGATTCTTTATAATGCATCATCGTTTCAAAATTTAAAAACGTAGCGTCAATCCCTCCGGCTTTTTTCCAGAAATCGGGTATAAGAAAAGGGTTCATCAAATTCGATTTGGAAAGCATCGGGGCAGTTAACGTGCGCACGGCATTTTTCATTTCATAATTATTCAGGCGGTATAGGCCGGCTGTAAATAAAATAGCATCCCACGGGAAAGCCATACCGGAATGGTTGCTGACAAACAGCAGTGGCTGACCTTCTTTATTGCGCTGTGGATAATCGTCAAAGCCGATATAACGTGTGCGGAAATAATAGGTGTCGATATGATCGATTAAATTTTTAACGAGGCCATCGGCATAATGGCTGTTAAAAAGTTCATAATAAATATGCTTATTTTGCTCGATTTGTTCTTTGGTAATCGGCGCCTTTTTTGCCATAATATTTTCCCGGGGTTTAAAAGAAGTGATCAATAAGAATAGTTATTTAAGGCATATAATACAAGTGGGAAATGTGATAATAATGATTGTAACAGCGGGTGATAAAATTGAACCAGGATAGGTTTAGTTTTAGGTTAATGACGCAGTGGTTTAATAAATATAACGCATCATATAGAAATAATAAAATCACACAAGTGCAATAAAAACAATCAGTAACAAAATTAATCGTTAAAAAAATAACACATTGTGTCAAAAAAGTGTTGACAAACTTAACGCGCTGTGTTATATTCTTCCCGAACGCAATAATGAAAGAGGAAAAAGATGGCCCGAGTTATAAAACGATATGAAAACCGTAAAATGTACGATACTGAAAAACGTGCTTATATCTCACTGGAAGCAATCGCACAGTTAATACGCGATGATGTTGATATTCAGGTGATTGACAATGTGACCGGAAAAGATATTACAACACACACGCTTACACAGGTAATTTTTGAAGAAGGTAAAAAAGGGCGCAACCCGCTTTCCAATGAAATGCTACACGATGTGATCCGCTGGGGCAATAGCATGATCGATGATGGCATTAAACAAGTCCGGGAAGGAATTGACAGCCTGATGCCGGAATCTTTAACACGGATTTTTGATAAAAGCAGCAAGAGTGATATGGGCGAGTTAAAAAAACGGATTGAGTCGTTGGAAAATGCAATTGATACACTAAGTAAAAAAGCAAAAGATAAGGAGCCCGAAAAATCGGGCAATTAAAGGAAATTTAACAAAAGTATAATTTAATTTTAGGAGAAATATCATGGCAACAACAAATGCAAACGCAGTTACAGATAAAGCACGGGAAATCTGGTTAGCCGGCTTAGGCGCTTTTTCAATGATCGAAGAAGAAGGCGAAGTTCTGTTTAATAAAATGAAAGACCAGGGCAAGCAGTTGGAAGAAAAAGGCGAAGAATTCTTCAATAAGATGAAAGAAAAAGGGCAGGAGCTTGAAGGCAAAGGCGAGAAACTTGAGAAAAAAGCCAAAGCCAAATTGGATGAAATCCCCAATCTTTTTAATTATGTTGAAGATGCGATGACCACAGCTTTTGAAAAAGTTGGCGTTGCTTCTCACAAAGAAATGCAAGACCTTACGGAAAAAGTAGACAAGCTTACCGAGATTGTTGCAGTTTTAGCAAAAAAACTGGATTCAAAACCAGCTGCAAAAAAAGCTTAAAACTAAAAAATAATTGAGTTAATTAAGTGAGAGACGTTCCGGGTTTTTGTAACCCGGGGCGTTTTCTTTTTTTGTTTGGATTCTTTTTATTTAAAATGAGCCACAACTTATATGAATAAATATTTTCGTGAGCCAATGAACGGCCTGACCCATTTTATCGGGATTATTTTTGCCATATTTGCCCTCGTGTTTTTATTAAACCGTCCAATGCCGCCATTAACAATTTGGCACACGGTTTCATTTTCCATTTTTGGCGCCGGGATGATTTTACTTTACAGCGCCAGCACTTTGTACCATTGGTTGCCACTTTCGGAAGAACGGCTCGAGGTGTTCCGTAAGATTGACCATGTGATGATTTTTGTTTTTATCGCCGCATCCTACACGCCCATGTGCCTGGTAACTTTACGCGGTGGCTGGGGCTGGACGATGATTGGCATTATTTGGGCTATAACCATTGCCGGTTTGTTCATGAAAATATTTTGGATGAACGCACCACGGAAATTATATACGGCCATCTACCTGGTAATGGGCTGGATTATTGCGATCGGTGTTTGGCCAATTTCACAGGTGATGGACTTTACCGGGTTATTATGGCTGTTTGCCGGTGGATTTTTTTATTCTGTGGGCGCGGTGATTTATGCATTTAAAAAACCAAACCCTTTTCCCGGATTTTTTGGTTTCCACGAAATTTTTCATCTGTTTATTTTAGCGGGCAGCTTTGCCCATTTTTGGATGGTTTATAAATATATTTAATTTTGTAAATCATATTTTAGGTGATAAATAAGTGTGGCGGTTTTAAGCTTAATGAAAAAAGATGTGGAAAGAACCGGCTGTGCTGCTTGATTTAATCGGTCTGGCCAAAACAAAAATTTTAAATACAACGGACCATTTATGTAAGCATTTGTGAATTGGTGGTC
Source organism: Calditrichota bacterium (assembly GCA_024277115.1). GTDB lineage: Bacteria > Calditrichota > Calditrichia > Calditrichales > J004 > JABFGF01. The sequence continues at coordinate 18,074 of JAJRVW010000224.1, read as the reverse complement.
GGTTAATATTTTAATTTCTTTTGTGTAAATAAATTGGCAGATTCTGGTTTTCAATCATTAAAAAATGCTTTTTGCTGAATAAAATTTTATGTATACTTATTACTAAGTTTAGTGTTTGATCTTTTTTGATAAACCAATAAGATTATGACTGAAATTAAAGAAAATAAAAGGGGCGTAATGAAAAAGGAGACAACAGAAACTTCTCAAAAAAAATTGGACGCCCCGCAGGAAGACGATCGCCCAAAAATATCCTTTAACCCATTTGCATCTTATAAAGGTGTTTTTAAACGTTTTCTCATTTTATACCGCCATGTTATCGGCCTGATAGTTGGCGGGCAAATTGCCCAGGTAAATGCACTGCCCGAACATAAGCGTAAAGGGTTACATTCACCGTTTTCACGCACCACCGCATTTTTCCTAAAAATATTTATCAAAAAAGAACTACGCAAACAACCCTTCGAGGTACAACTCCGCCGCCGTTTGGAAATACTTGGCCCAACCTATATAAAACTTGGGCAGATTATGGCCATCCGCGAAGATATTTTACCGCGCCTGATCACTGATGAACTCAAGCAGCTTTTGGATAAACTGCCTGAAATCCCTTTTGAATACATTTTGGGAATTATCGAAAAAAGCCTGAAACGGCCTGTAAGTGAAATGTTTGTCTATATTGATGAACACCCGGTTGGGACGGCATCCATCGCACAGGTTCATTTGGCAACCACAGTCAATGCCGAAAAGGTGGTCTTAAAAGTCATAAAGCCACACATCCGAGAAACGATTTTATCGGATATAAAATTGCTAAAAATTTTGGGCAATGTGCTGGCGATTATAATTCCCCAATACCAGCCTAAAACCATCATTAACGAGTTTTGCCGCTATACCGAGAAAGAGGTGGACCTGACCTACGAGGCCGACCACTCCGATATGTTTACGGCAAATTTTGTGGATTATCAAGATGTTGTTTTTACGAAAATATATCGTGAGTACAGCTCGGAAGACGTTCTTTGCATGGAGTTTTTTGACGGTGTAAAACCCAATGATCCAACAATTTTTGAGCTTTATGACAAAGAGGAGATTCATAAAGTTGTTGATTTAGGCACAGGCTCGATAATCAAAATGTTGTACCAGGATGGTTTTTTTCATGCTGATTTACATGCCGGTAATTTGATCGTTTTGCCCGGACCGAAAGTGGGATTTATCGATGTGGGCATGGTGGGACGCTTTGATGATAAAATCAAACGAAACATGCTTTATTATTTTTATTATCTGGTAAATGGCGATATTGAAAACGCAGCCAAATTTCTATTTTCCATGGCCACCTTGGGCAAAAATGGCGATGGCATTGGTTTTAAGCGTGCGGTTACGGACCTTGCCAACCGCTTTGCTTTACAGGCGGCCTATGGTAATTTTAGTATCGCCAAGCTTATTTTGGAATCCATTTCCATCGGTGCTAAATACCGTGTATTCTTCCCTGTGGAAATGACTTTGATGGTAAAAGCCCTGGTAACTTTTGAAGGTGTTGGATTGTTTCTTGACCCCACTTTGGATATTCCATCCGTTTCAAAAAAACATATCTAAAAAATTTATAAGGAACGTTATAACCCGAAACTTTTAGGTCAACATGTTTTACAAGCCGTGCCAGAGATGGTCGATTTGGTTATGCGCCTCCCGGAAATAATCCACAATACAACACGGTTTTGGGAATCGACCATTGATGATACGAATAATTCTAACCCGATGGCCGGGCTGCGTAGCGGCTTGATTGCGGGCTCTTGTATTGTTGGTGGGGTTATTGCATTGGTTCAGGGCTCTGATCCCTATCTGTGGATTGTGTTATTTGGCTTTGGAATCGGCATTTCTGTTTTCGGAAAATCGTAGGAATGATGATAAGGTTGTAATATCAAAAATAGTAATTGAGTGTTCCTTGTTCAAAAATCAAAAGAACATCGAACAAGGATTAACGCATGGCGATTGAAGAATAAAAAGAACACAAATCGTTAGTCACTTACAACCCAGAACTTAGAGAAAGCCTCTTCGTCTTTTGAATCCCGGTTCTTACGGAATAACTTTTTTAGGGTTATGTAGGGTAGTGATCGATCTTGAAAATATTCAAACGCAGAGTCGCGAAGGACGCAAAGAAAAACTATTAGTTTATAAAAAATAAAAAGTTTTTAGGTTCTCTGCACCTTTTGAATCCCAGTTCTGTACGGGGTAAATTTTTTTCGGCTCATATTGGGCAAAGAACATAAAAAGCTTTTTACAGTTTTCCTTTGCGTCCTTCGCGGCTTCGCGTTTAACTTATAAGTTAATTTGAAAGAACTTTCACTATCTCTGTGTTCCTTGTTCAAAAATCAAAAGAACATCGAACAAGGATTAACGAATGGTGATTGAAGAATTAAAAATCAGAAATCGCTAGTGTGTATTCCCTGTTCAAGATTCAAAAGAAAGATCGAACAAGGATAAATGAAATTTGAAATCTTAGAATAAGCTTCGGCCTTATGCGAAAAAAAAAGGTAATGCTGGATTATCATTTTGAGTTTGAAGATGATGACCTGCAACAATTATTTGAGCCCTTCAACCCGCCAAAAGAAGAAAAAAATGGCCGGCAAAATGATTACCCGATTGTTCTTGCCCACGGCTTCGCTCGACCGGATTACCTAATCGATTCTATCTTTACCACCCTCAACTTTTCTATTTACGACTTTAGTTTTGTCTCTGACCGTTTCCATTATTTTAAAGGCATTGCCAGTTTTTTGAAAAAACATAATATCGATGTGCACCATTCCCGCGTTAGTTGGGCTGCAGATGTTAAGACCCGCGCCAAAGATTTAAAGCAGGAAGTGGAGCGCATTTTAAAAGAGACGGGCAAGGAAAAAGTACATATTATCGCACATAGCATGGGCGGGTTGGATGCGCGCTATATGATCGTAAACCAAAAAATGGCCGATGCCGTTTTTAGCCTGACAACCATCGGTACGCCGCACTTGGGTTCGATTGTAGCCGATTATGCTGTGGAGCAAGGCTTGGATAAAGTGCTGGGGCTGGTTGGCAGTTTTATGAACCTTGAAGGTGTAAATAGTTTGACAACGCGCGCCTGTAATAATTTTAATATTTTTGCCCGGGAAGCCGAAGCCTGCAACGATGTAATCTACCAGGTGTTTTATAGCAAAAAAGATTATGAGGACGTGTTCATCCCTTTTCAACCCTCCTGGAAATTGATAAATAAAAATGCCGGAGATAATGACGGCCTTGTTTCAGTAGCCTCGCAAAAATGGACAAAATACCTGCGGTTTAATGGCCGGGTTAAAATAATCCGTCAAAAAAAATTGCCTATAAATGCCGATCATTTTGACCAAACAGGTTGGTGGAATTTGAATGAATTTCATAAGGCGGGCTGGTGGAATTTAGCGGCGTTGAACGACAAAAATAAACATGAAGAGATTATAAAAAATGTGTACCTGAAAATTGCAAAGGATGTGTACAAGCTGGGTTCTATATGATTTAATATGGTAAATAATTTAACTCATAATCATGCTCATACTCTTGCCCGCTTTTAGGTTCTAAAATAAAAGTGGGACCTGATTTTAAAATCATCGTGGATTTACATTACGAGAAAGGTATTGGGGATGAACCAAGTGATATATCCAAAAAGACTTTAGTGTTATTTATAAATCAATAATTTCTACCGCACTATTTCATATTAAGCCATAAATGGGCGTAGGAAATCTTTTTTTTGATGATCTGGAAGGTGGAGAAATTAAGGTCTTCTGTTCTGCGAAACGCAGTTTCGGTGCAAGTACGTTCTGAATCGGAGATTCAGAACGAGGTGATTGGTATGATAATAACCCGTTGTGCGAATTAGAATAGCATATTTGTTGATAATAGCTGTAAAACTTTAAAAGCAGGTCGTTCCTATGGAACTTTTATTAACATAGAAATTCATTTTTTCTACAAATAGACCATTCCTATCGGAATTTTTTATTTCGTCCTGTAAGGACGTTCTATTTGTAGAACAAAAATCACAATAGCTTTCAAGAAGCTCCATCGGAGCGGCCTATTGTAAAAATTTAGTTGGAATTATTTTGTTTCTATTTTTTCTAATTCGCACAACGGGTGATAATTAGAAGTTGCTACAGCTTCATACCCAGTTTTGATTTTAAAAACAAGGAATTATTATGATGAACCTGTACTTTTTTATTTCGGGCATCCTGGCGTTAGTAGTTGGTTTTGCCCATTCTTTTTTGGGTGAAAAGTTTTTCCTGCCACGCTTACGCCAAAAAGAAACCATCGATGATTTTGGAACGGAAAGGTTTGTAAACCGGACTCTGCGCGGTGCCTGGCATTTGGCCAGTATCGCCAGTTGGAGCTCGGCTGTTATAATGATTATTTTTGCCTTCCGCCCATTGGACGATTCAATCATAATTGTGGCGCGTGTGATGTCCAACTTTTATTTGTTTAGTGGGCTGCTCTCTGTTTTTATGTCCCACGGCCGTCATCTTTTATGGATTATCTTTTTTATCCTTTCGCTTTTAACCTGGCTGGGAACGTATTGATTGTTGTTCTGTTGGCCCATTGTTAGTGGAAAAATCATTCATATAATCTTTATCATGACCTTGATCATTCGTGTTTCAATATTCCCGGTGATTTAATCCTGTAGAAGTAAAGTATTACAATTTGTTCTGCTAAAAGATGCAAGTTAGCAGAACTTTTTTTATTTTAAACCCTTCACTCATTTGTTATTGGTCCTTGAACAAATTATTATATTTTGATTGATCCCATTTACAAAAGGAAAACCATGTTGAATCGTATTTTTGTCTTAGTTCTATTCATTTTTAGCGGTTTATATTCCGGTGATATTCACCCGAAACTTATTAATTATTTAAACCATGCTCCGGGCGATAAGGTTGATGTGTGGATATTTTTTAAGGACAAAGGGCCGGAAAAAGATTTACCTTTTTATGATGTGGAAAATTATCTAAGCGAGAGGGCCATTAAGCGGCGGCAAAAAGTGCAAGGCGGGACCATTATTAAAATGAGCGATTATCCTATCTATGGCGATTACATCAATCAACTCAACGATAAAATCATAAAGTTGCGCAGTAAATCCCGCTGGCTAAATGCCATCAGCGCCACAGTTTCCCGCGAGCAAATCAACACAATAAAAAATTATAATTTTATAAAAGAAATCCGTTTGGTAAATAGTTATAAAAGGCGGGTTGAGGAAGCAGGAGAACCCGTATTGGGAAAATCTGTTTCGTCCGGGGATGATTCACTTTTTTATGGCGAATCGCAAGGCCAGCTTGAGCAGATTGGTGCAATAGCCATGCACCAGCGGGGATTCACGGGCACAGGCGTATACATCGCCATGCTGGATGACGGGTTTAACCGTTACAAAACCCATACGGTTTTTGACTCCTTGCAGGTTATCGATACCTGGGATTTTACCAACGATGATGACAGTGTGGACGATCCCGATGGGAAATATTCGGCTTATGGGCCACAAGGATTTCATGGCACACAAACACTTTCGGTTATTGCCGGGAACGAGCCGGGTAAATTGATTGGTTCGGCTTACCATGCTTCTTATCTTTTATATAAAACCGAGATTGACAGCAAGGAAGTAAACCTTGAAGAAGACCACTGGGTAGCCGGGCTGGAACGCGCAGAACGGATGGGCACCGATGTCGTGAACAGTTCGCTTGGATACAAGGGATTTGATAGTGGCGAGCTTTATGGTTACACCTGGGAGGATATGGACGGTAATACGGCGGTAATAACCAAAGCAACCATTGTGGCCGAGGCCAACGGTCTGATTGTTGTAAATTCTGCCGGGAATAATGGCTTTTCCAATGCACCAAATTCTTTAAATGCACCGGCGGACGGTGAATTTGTAATCACCGTGGGCGGCGTTAATAAAGTGGATCAATATTGGACGCAATCTTCTTTTGGGCCAACGGTGGATGGCCGCATAAAACCGGATGTATGCGCGCAGGGCGTAGGCGTTTACCGGGCTTCATCTTCCAATGACAATAATTTTTCAATTGGGGCGGGTACGTCATTTGCCAGCCCGCTGGCCGCCGGCGCGATTGGGCTTCTGGTTGAGGCATTCCCGGATATTACGCCCGCAAAAGTGCGTGAAGCCATTCGCAAAACAGCCAGCCAGCCGGACAGCCCGGATAATTTTTTGGGCTATGGTGTGCTTAATATTGACGCGGCCTACATGTATATAAAAAATGATACGCTTCCAAAACCAAAGCCCAATTTATCCAACCCCTTTAATGTAGGGACTGCCATTTATTATAATATGAAAAATCTTAGCCGAATAAAACTGGCCATCTATGATGTGCTGGGGCGGCGGGTTGTGGCTTTTCCACAAACTACGGTTTCCCCGGATGATTTTAAGGAAATCAATGCTTCTTTATTTAAGGCCAGTGGTATTTATTTTTACCGTATTACTGGCAAGGATTTGGCATCGGGCAAAAGGGTGGATAAAAGCGGCAAGCTTATTTTTATGAAGTAGTTATTACCCTACAACCTGAACATCTGTTTTTATATTTTCCTCTGCTGTAAAATGGGCATAATATCCGGCAAGCGTATCAATTGTCTTTTTTATATAAACCTCCTCTAAAACGGCCGGGCAAAAAAAGACGGCTAAAATATGAGTGGTCCCATCACGGATGGCCGTGCGCGCAGAGTCCGCAGTTGGGTTGCCAAAAACCCCTTCATCGTCCCTTAAAATAATCTTGCCACTTGCCGTAATTTTTGGCTTGCTGATCCCTTCATAGCATTCACCCTCCTTGCCCGTGTCAATAAAAATCCGACCTTTTATTTTATCCAAATCGTACAAACCCATGGGGATGTGAAAACGCGCCGAAACAAGGTTGCCATAATCAACCAAATTATTGATGCGGTAAAGCCCTTTCCCCTTCAACAAACGGCGGATCAGCGCTTCGGAGGAGGGGCGGTATTTTGTAGGCTCCCAGCCAACCTCGCGGTACATACGGCGGATGGCCGAAACAATGGGATCCTCTGAGGGCATTTTATCTTTAAATTTTATAGCAAGATCGTTTTCAAGGCGGGCCAGGTCATCTTCAAAATCCTGCACAATTACCTGCACGTTAATATTTTTTGTCTCGATCAGCCCAAATTGCATGGCCTGGATTTTGGTTTTGATTGTTTCGCTAAAATGGATTGTTTGCATATTTTTTCTGGACGATTATTTTTAGTTTTTGTTGATTTCAAAGGATACCATCGCTCAAAGCGATGGTATCCTTCGATAACATTTCTCTTTTAAAATTTTTGTACCCAGCAAATTGTGCCCAAAATGGTTTTGCCCCGCGCACCTGTGGCCGATGGTACGTTGGAAGTATTGCCACGGATGGTTTCATTGGCCAAAATGGCAAAACCGATCGCCTCTTTGAAATCTTCATCCAACCCATAAAAAGATGTTGGGTTCACGGCAATTTCCCCAAAATATTCCCGCAACATTTTTTGCAGGAAACTATTTTTTGCACCACCGCCGGCAATGGCCAGCGCATCAATCTTGTGCGTTACAAAGTTTTTATATCCCTCAAAAATAGCCTGGGCAGTATAGCGTGTAATCGTATGGATGATGTCTGCCGTACCAATGTTTTCTTTTTTGGCAAAGCGTATTATATCCCGGATAAAGTTTAGGTTATAAAGCTCGCGCCCGGTGGATTTGGGCGGTTTTATCTTAGCAAATGTATCCAGCCCTTTTATATGATTTAACAGCATCTCGGCATTTTTTCCCGATGCGGCAACCGTGCCATTCGCATCAAAAGGTTTGTTGTATAAAAGCTGCATGGCCCCATCGATCAGCATATTGCCGGGGCCACAATCAAAGGCGGTTACTTTTTCAAAGTTGCTATCGGCCGTGATGTAGGTGATGTTGGGAATTCCGCCAATATTGAGCGCAAGGATATTTTTCTTAAAACGGGCAAAGAAGACCCAATCAAAATAGGGGATAAGCGGCGCGCCTTGTCCGCCCAGCGCCATATCGGCCACTCGGAAATTTCCCACCACCGGGATGTTGAGCAGATTGGCCAGTACGGCAGGATCGCCAAGCTGTAAAGTGGATGAAATCTTTTTGTTTAAAAAATTTTCTGGATCGGGCTGGTGCCAAAGGGTTTGGCCATGGCTGGCGATAAGGTCAATATGGTCTTTGTCAAGATTGTGTTTCTTTAAAAAATGTTCAATTTGGCCGGCCCAAGTTTTTGCCATAAAAAAGTTGAACTGGCTGATTTCTTTTAAACTATGTTCTTTTTTGGAAATAAAATGGAGCAGCTGATCGGTTAGTTCCGCGCCATAAGCGATGCTTTGCGTGGCCTTTATATTAAAACGTGTTTGCAGGCCCGCACCACTGGTTTCTACTAAGGCGATATCCAGGCCGTCGCAGGAAGTACCAGACATAAGCCCGAGAATGTGGATAGGTTTATCATCGGGAAAAATTTTTAGAGTGGGCATTTTTTAATCCATTTTTAGAATGCGCCTAAGTTAAGTTTTTTCACATAATAAAAAAACCGGCATAAAATTATACCGGCTTGGATTTTTGAGTCGTGTCACTCTTGGCTTGTCATGTTGAAAATATTTTATACCTTTTAGTAAAAAGATCCTTGCAGGATGACAGTCCTCTTGCGATGTATAGATTTTGAAACGAGTTCAAAATGACGTTTTCTTAACACCAGGGATGGATTCTGAAATAAATTCAGAATGACGGACTTTATCAACTGGAGGGATTTTGAAACCCTGAAATAAATTCAGGGCAGGCAAGCTCAAAATGACGACTAATCGCAATTAAAGCAGTTTTTTAATGATCGCTTCAAAATCTTTGTAAGACCTTCCACCCTCAATAACTTTTACAATCTCGCCGGCACGGTTAATAATAAATGTGTGCGGGATTGATCCAAAGCCGCCATAGCTGGCCACGGCCGACTCGGCATTTAAAAGGATGGGATAGGTCACGCCGGTTTTTTTAATTTTGATCGGAATTTGCTTGGCTTTGGATGATACGGTTAACCCAATAATTTGCAGACCGTCTTTTTTATAGGTTTGGTATAATTTCTCAAGATCGGGCATTTCGTGGATGCAAGGGCCGCACCAGGTTGCCCAAAAATTTACCATGATTACCTTGCCTTTGTAATCGGACAAAGAAATTTCTTTTCCTTCTAAATTTTTAAATGTAAAGTCAGGCGCTTTCTTTGCAAAAAGCGGGCTTATTAAAAACAGGCTTATTAGCATGATTGCGTAAACTCTTATTTTGGCGTTCATTCTTTCTCCTCTTTAATTAAATAACCATTGTGCTATCTTTTTTAAGAACCGGACCCGGTCCGATGCAATTAGTAATCCTATTATAAAAATGAATATACTGTTTACAACTCCGGATAGTTCTAACAATTCATTCACATTTTCAAGACTTTTCCCTTTAAATTTTTTTAATGCCCTGGTTGCCATTGTTAGGATCGGAAACAGCGCTAAAAACACAAGCGGTCCCCATAAAGCCTCTTGCCAGGCAAGGCCACTTAAGGCCGCCAGTGTACTGATCAAAAGAAAATGTATGGAAAAAAGACCCGGCTTTTTGGATGTTGCAGGCAGGATTCCAAGTTGCATAAAGCTGACAACAATAAAACTAAGCCCCAGTAACAACGCTAAAGCCGGAATGTTCCTGAAAGTGAAAATCAGAAAAAATAAAATGGCCGAAACCAATGCCGCCGGGAGCTTATATAATAGCTGTTTATAAAGCGGTTTATTTTCCGGCCTGCCCATTTCAACCTCAGTTAAAGCAGAGAAAACGGCCGTTAAGGCACCAAGAAGGATTATAAAAAGAAACATGGCATACTCATTTTTTTGAAAGGCGAATTTATAAAGAAGCCGTGTAAAGACCAAATGGATAATTTTTTCTTAATGGCCTATTCATAAAAAATTATGATGATTAGTTTATAAAAAGAAAAATGGCACGAGTATTGATAAAGTTTTTAAGGAATATAAATTTTACAGGAGAAGCATAATGAAGCGTCCGGCAGCAACAGAGTATGCAGATTACTATCAATCCTATATTGACCTTGTGCCTAAAGGCGATATACTCAAAATATTTGAAAAGCAGAATGATCAGTTTTGTGCTTTTTTAGCACAGGTTAACGAAGAGAAGGCCGGTTTCCGCTATGCCAAAGGAAAATGGAGTATAAAAGAAGTAATCGCCCATTTAATAGATGTTGAGTTGGTTTTTATGTACCGTGCTTTGCGTTTTAGTCGTAATGATAGCACTGAATTACCCGGTTTTAAACAGAATGATTACATTAAAAACAGCGATCAGTCCCATCTAACGTTAAGCGAGCTTGTAGAGCAGTTTTATCACATGCGCAAGGCATCGCATGCTTTGTTAAGCTCTTTCTCCAAAGATATGTGGTCAAAACAGGGTAAGGCCAATGGGCATCCTGCGTCGGTGCGGGCTATTGCCCATATTATGGTTGGCCATGTTATCCACCACATGCAGGTAATACACACCAAATATTTAAAGACGACCTAAGCGCCAATATTCAGGAATATTCTCTAATTCATATTAAAACGAATTCCAAGTGAAAACAGAAGCATGTTAAAATCTATTTTTTTTGCAATGGCGATTTCAGAATCTTTGATTTTTGTTGTGCCTGTACCAAAAGGTAAATAATGTACGGATAAAACATACCCTGTGCCCAACTCATCGCCATAATCAATTCCCCCACCAAGGGCCACAGCCCCCTTACTGGTTTCCCAAATATATTTTTTATCACCCGCCTTTTCCGCGCTGCTAAAGTCGTGCCCGGCAAAACCGAGGCTAAGCCAGGGGCGTAATGGCGTTTTGTAAAATGTATATTTAAGATCGGCCATAGTCATGCCCAAAGAGTTTATATCGGCTGTTTTATAAAAGAATCCGCTTAGGCCAAAAGAGAGGTAAGGCTGGATGTAAATTTCAAATTTTGCCTGTATGCCCAAATAACCGTCTTTTCTATTTTGGGCAGAAAATGAGATGCCAGACCTGTCGTAAAATTCCTGGTAAAACGGCCGTAGTTGGCTATAATTTGTTTGGGCATAGGCTACACCACTGTAAAGGCTATAAACAGGATAGCGCACTTTTTTTGCAAATATTGATTTTGCCTTTTGGGGATCGATAAAAACAACGGCTACGTTGCCAACGTTGGCAATTTTTGTTAATGGGATTTTATTTACGGTTAATGTTGATTGTTCCGGCCTCTTTGGTTCGGATTCCTGCAGGAAGAGAAAACGTTTGGTAACACTGATTATTTTCCCGCCTTTAAGCGTGCCATCTTTAAAACGGACGGTATCGTTTTGGGCAGAGAAACGGTTGTTTAGCTCCTCCCAATTATTGGGTATTTCCTGATAATACCGTTTGAGCACTAAAATGTGCTGGGTGTTTTCACTAAAAAGGATAGTGCCGGTCTCATCGGTAATTTTTACCACTTTGCTGCGTGGCAGGGCGATGGATTGAAATCCCCCCTCTTTTTTAGAGATGCTTTCCACAAAAATAGTTTGATCGTTTATAGAGATAATTTGGCCATAGATTTTTTTATTGCCGGTTAGTTCAATAATATCTGCGGAGGCATAGGATGTGCTGATAATTATTAGTAACAAAATAGATTTTAAAACGTGCATAAAGAAAATAACTCCGGTTTTGTTTTTTTTGCAAATTACAAAATTTTGAAATTATATTCCGTTCCAAATTTTTCTTTAGATTATTTTATGGACGACTTTTGTATATTCAAAAAACAGTTATTAACAAAGGTAGTTTTAGATGATAATAAACCAGATTGCGGTTGGCCCATTTCAAATGAATGCTGCGGTCATTCATCAGCAAGGTTCGGATGAATGTATTTTAATAGACCCGAGTGATGACCTTGAGAAAATTTACGCCTATCTTGATAAAAATAATTTAACGCCCAAAGCCATTTTTAACACACACGCACACATCGATCATATCCGTTTTTTAAGTTTGGTGCAGGAAAAGTTTAACCTGCCATTTTATCTTGCCGAAGAAGAGCTGCCTTTGCTGGATGCCTTGCAAAAGCAGGGGGCAATGTACGGATTGGAAACCGCGCCCGCGCCTAAGGTGACCGCTAACCTGAAGGATGGCCAAAAGTATAACATCGCCGGGCTGTCGTTTTCGGTATTACATGCGCCTGGCCACAGCCCCGGCAGTATGTGTTTTCTTTTTGAGAAGGATGTAATTGTGGGCGATGTACTTTTTTATGATTCCATTGGACGGACAGATTTGTATATGGGCGATTACGGGCGGTTGATCGAATCAATCAAAACAAAACTAATGCCTTTGGATGATGATGTTGCCGTTTATCCGGGGCATGGGCCTGCAACAACGATTGGCCGTGAGAGACAGTACAATTCTTTTTTACGTTGATAATTAAAACTTTTAGTTTGTGCCATCTAATGAAAAAATTAATCTTATTTATATTGTGCCTGCTGGCAATAAGTTGTACAAAAACGGTTTATGTTACGGAAAATAAGCGTGTTATTGATGGGCAATATGATTCGGAATTTCCCAATTTGCCAACCACGGATTATCTGCACGAAGTAAATAAATCCATAAAAATTATAAATACCATGTCCAGCTATAAAGGGTATGAGTTTCCTTTGGTGGGCGGATTGATCGAATCGGAATTAAGAGATTCCCTTGTCAAAGCGCGAGCCATAAACGAAATTTATGTCAATAACCCGGCCTCGGGAACGGCAACGATTATTTATCACGACAATGCCAAAATTGCTTTGCTTACCTGCGCACATATTGTAAGTTCGCCCGATACAATCGTTTCGTATTATTCTAATAAAAGTGGGGACAAAACTCCTTTTGTGCAAAGCGTTTACTACAAGGTGCGCCAAAGTTTAACCATTTCCGGGTTGCCGGAGGTAAAAGGTTTTGAGATTATTGCGATGGATGAAAAATCCGATATCGCGGTTGTGGGTAAGAATTATAGGAAAAAGCAACGCTTAACGAATAATGTATTTCAGTTTCCCAAAGGAAAAGCAGAAGAGTTAAAGGCGGGGACTTTCGTTTATCTTTTTGGCTTTCCCCGTGGTGAGCGGATGGTTTCTTCCGCGCTTGTGGGCCGTGCAAACCGGAACAGGCACCATGATTTTATTTTAGATGCGCCGATGCATAAAGGCATTAGCGGGGGATTGGTTTTGGCCCTGCGTGATGGCGTGCCCAATTTTGAATTGGTGGGAATGGTTTTTGCGGTTGCGGGTGAACGTATTAGTTTTCTTGGGCCGGCACAAAACGAAGAACCGATTAAAGATGAATTACAGCGTCTTTATACAGGTGATATTTATTTAAGCTCTGTGCGGCAAATAATTTACGGTATTACTTACGCCATTTCGATTGAGCAAATCGAGTCCTTTTTTGATAAAAATAGAGACGTTTTTCAGGCAAAAGGATTTGACAGCGAACGCTTTCTAAGTGCCACCAAACCAATCTCTGAAAAAGGTGTAAAATAAAGCAGCCCGATTTTATAACTTAAACTATTCGTATTTTTTTAAAATCTTATCCATTACCCTACTCATAATCTTTATCCCGATAGCGGATAAACCGTTTTTTGTGTTTAAACTCATAAGCCAGGTCAACATCGGCCAGCTCCTTTTTTAGAAGGTGGGCATTTAGAAATGTTTTATTTTTTAAGTATAAATAAACCATCTCAGGTTCCTTTTTTCCTCCTAAGGCTTTATCTTGTTTTAAAAAAACTTTCTGCCCTTTTGTTTTAAGCTTTAAAAAAGTGATGGCCTCGCCATTTACATTTTTTTTTTCTTTGATGCCGATAAGCCGTACGATTTGATCATTACCTAGTTTTACCAATTCCGGGCTGATTATTTCTTTAATGGAAAAATATTCTTCTTTGGGGTTGGGTTTGGTTTTATCAATTTTGGACCCGAATTGTTTTTTCTTTGGGTCGGATTTTTTATCGAATTGGTGAAAGTCCTTAAAGATGTAAGGCAGCTTTTCAATCTCTTTCTCAAAATCGGTTTCTGTTTTTTTCTGTTCAATAAATTGATAGGTATAATCAATTTCTTTTTCTGCGCTGGTTTCCAGTTTATGCTTTATGTAGGGTATAAACTCCGGGTTCATTTCATATCCGGCAGAATTCCGTTCCAGGTTTCTGGCGGCTAACGCGGTTGTTCCGCTCCCCAAAAAAGGATCAAGGACCGTGTCCCCAACAAATGCAAACATTTTAATCAACCTCTTAGGCAATTCTTCGGGAAACATGGCGATGTGGACATCTTGTCTGGCGCCGCCAAAATTCCAATGCCCGGAAAAATATTCCTTCCATTCTTCCACGGTCATTTTGGATTGTTCTTTGAGTTCTTTTTTAGGTTTTTGGGGCTTCCCCAGTTTTTTAAAAAGCAGGATAAATTCATAATCGATGGATAAAATCCCATTACGCGGCGTGGGATAACTGCCCATTAATGAGGCGCCACCGGAGGTGTTGGTAGTGGTTTTCTTTTGCCAGATAATAGCGCCCATATAATCAAAACCAATTGCCTCACAAAATTTTATTATCTCACTGCGGATGGGGATGACCTTGTAGCGACCATAGTAGGCGGCCCGTGCAAATTGATCACCTATATTTACACATAAACGGCAGCCATTATTTAAAACACGGTAGCACTCTTTCCAGACAAGGTTGAGGTTGTTTATATAATCCTGATAGCTGTTGTGGTAACCGATTTGCTCTTCAGGGCCATAATCTTTTAACTGCCAATAAGGCGGTGATGTGATAACAAGGTCAACCGAATTGTTTTCAAGCTCGGCCATGTTGCGACTGTCGCCATGGATTATTTTGTGTGTGGTTTTTATGGGCATTAATTTGACTTTGCAGGTATTTCTAAGAAATCTAATCCAACGATTTTTAAAAGCTATTTAAAAATAACTTACCATTATTATCTTTATCGTTTAGTTTTAAACAAATCTCGCTTTCAGAAATAATGTTCGGGGTATCTTTGGGAATATCAGAATCAATTAAAGTGAGAATGTACTGCAAGTTATATTTCTCACATAGAGTTTTTACTAAATTTATATAACGAACTTTTATTCTATCGTCTAATCCTTCAAGAACACCATCGTGGTAAACATATTTGTAAAATGATTTTTCAGAATAATTTATTAATGTTGATAAATCAAAAGCGACACATAACAATTTCTTATAAGTTGTGCCTTGTGCTTCAGAAGTTTTAATTAAGTCTGCTGGGTTTTGGTAATCTGCATTATATTCAATATTTCCTAGTCTATTAATGTTCAAGGAAATTAGAGCATTAGTGTTTAAAATATCTTTAATAATTGAATTGAAAATTTTATTGATAGAAGAGTGTTTTCGTTCTTTTAGAGCAGATTTAAGTTCATTGATTTTGATATCAACTATTTCTTTGTTCTTCTCTATTTCATTCTCGATAATCAAAGAGCTATCAATTGCTTTTAATTTGTCTTTTATCCTTTCTATCTCAACTTCTGTATCTGTTAGATTTTTATGGTATTCTTTGAATTTTTGGTAACTATCTTTTTCAGTTAAGACTGATAATAATGAACTTTTCTTAGTCTCTAATTCATTTATACTTTTATTGATTTGAGAAAAATCTTGTCTTAATTCATTTAAATTGTCATTTAAGAATTGTTTTCTTTCGATAGTTATTGATTTTTGGAAATTAATTAAGTCATCATATTTTTTACTTAGTTGTTTTGGATAAAATAAACTTACTTCATCAAATAATTCTTTAATATTTTCTATTTCGATATTGTCAAAAGTATCCGTTAATGACTTTTCAGTTTTACTAATTTCAAATGATATTCGATACCTATCTGTATTAAGTGCTTGTAACTTTAGATCGATATTTTCTACAATATTCTTATTAAGTTCCAAGTCTGATTTATAGAAATTGAATTTATTTATAAATTCTTTTACTTCTTCTAATTCGTTGACTTTTATTTCGAGCAACCCTTCAAGTCTATCTTTTTCATTTGAATCGACTTGTGCTTCAATTTCTAAGGTGTTTAGCTTTTTCTTTAATTTATCAACAATTTCTTCTGTTTCTAGTTTCTCCTTAATCAGCTCACCATTAAATCCCAAGAGATCGAATACAAGGGGCTTCCAATCTTTATGTTTTCCTTTAAATTTATTCAATTTAAATACATCTAAATAATCTTGTTGGCTGCGTAGATAATATGTGATGGATTTTCTGTATGACCAATTATTTAACACACTAAACGAAAAATATTCATCTAATTTTTCTTTTGCTTTTTTAAAAGAAATGTCTTCCACATCCCAAAGTAAATTGGTTTGGAATATCATTAATTTATCTATATTGATTTTAAATGATATTTTTGTTGGTGTATCAACACTTCGCTTAATAACTAAATATTTTCCATTATTTAGCTTGAACTCACCAAAAAAGGATTGACCAATAAAGAGATTCTTTCCAAATAGTTTATCTTTATTCTTGTCAATATTTGCGAGTAACAAAAAATCAATTACTCGAATAAGAGATGTTTTGCCTAAATTATGAGTGTCCTTTTTCTCTTTACTTTTAATAAAGGCAACTACTGCATTAAATTTTTCATTAAACTCAATATTTTTGAAGTTTTTATTTGAGTATATTTTAATTATTTTCATTTTCTATCTAATTGACAATTGTTATGGCATCCAAGTTCTTCAGATATTCTATCTTTCCAATTGAATAAAGAAAGACTAAAGATTCATTCAGCATAGCTTTGGCTTCTAAGCCTAAATTGCTTGAAAGAATTTCTTTTAAATCATCATATTTCATGACACTTTCTTTTTGCAAATATCTAAGAATAATTCCAGATATATATAAAGCTGAGAATTTAACTTTTGTATGTTTATTTGGTGTAAGCATTCTATTCGTTTTTTCCGATATCACAATTATAATACATATAGTGTAAAAAGAGACGTAAAAAAACTCTTTTACTTTCAAGTACTGGAGAATTGTTTAATATGAACTTATATAAATGATTAATTATTGATTCAAACTTATCATATTCATTTCGATGAATGATAATTTCTTCATTAATATCATCAATGGTGTTTTGATATTTATTAAGATATTCGTTATTAATCTGATTTTCTAAAAACTCTTTGATTTGATTGAAGTATACTAAATTTTTCTTTATAGCGTTATTAAAATAATCTTTACTTAGATTATTTAGTTGATTTTTCAATTCTATATCTCTCTTTTGTGGTATTTTTGATAGCTTACTTTTTTTTATATCTATCTTGCTAAAAGATTGTATAATGTCTTTTATATCGTTTTCATTAAAATTTAATGGTAACAATAAACGGTTCAAGTTTAGTGTTTTTGCAACATTCGGAAATTCTTTTAGCCATAGCTGTATTGTTTCTATTGCAATTAATCTGTTTTTAGTTTTTATTTCATTTTTAAAAATATCTTCAATTTTTGTATCTTGAACTCCACTTAATTTCCTGTTTGTAAATAGTAAATAAAAGTCAATTTCATTATTTTCCTCTAGTTTGCTTATTGCCGGGAGTATCTCATTATTAATGATTTTTTTAAAATCACTATCGGAGCAACTTGAGTTAGTTCGCGAAGTATGTTTTGCTTGGATTACAATTTTACCAACCCATGGTTCTTTTTCACTAGGAAACCTGTTTGCTTTACCTTCAAATTTTGCATCTTTTCCACCATCTTTTCCACCATCTTTGCCTATAGAAAATACAATAGTTCCCATTCCTAATATCTGCCCACAAATTAAGGCAACAAGTTCTTCAAATTCTATATCTGTAAGATCTTCTAATGGATAGTTCATTTCATTTTCTCTTTTCTATATTTCCGGTTTTATTAACATATTTTACATTATCACATATTGTGTTTAGTGTTTTCGGAATGTCAAGTCCTGAAATAGGTTTACAGTATTTTATTTACTAATTGTTCTTTTTCTCTCCAATTATCCTTTCTGTTTGGTTCTGAAAGGACCGAACAGTTTTCCCTGTTTTGCGAAGCAAAAACAGGGGCGCGGGGGCGGT
>JAJRVW010000223.1 GCA_024277115.1 Calditrichota bacterium | reverse complement strand
ACCGCTTTCTATTTCACCTATTACTTTCTGCTTGAAGGCTTCGCTATACCGATAGCTTATCGCTTGTGCTGACATGGGGGCTCCTTTGTTTTATATTTACAAGTTTACTAAATTCTGTAAATATAATCAGGACAAGACACTTCGATTGTTCAGGGCAACAAAACGGCCGCGGTAATTACCGTTGTCCAGCGTCCCTTTTTATCCCCTTTAGCCGTGGCGGTAATATTGGTCGTTTCCACAATCTTATCGGAGATATTCCAGATTTGCCGCTTTTCGTCCCAGGAAGCTTCCGGGTCAAACTCCAGGCCCAAAATTGTGGCCAGCATCTCCGCCGCCAAATCTTCCGCGTAATCCCCGGATTCTTGTTCACTCTGCCCAAAGGCATGATGCTCGCTAAGGTAACCATAAGCATTTTCATCTTTGGGCAAGGCCACGCCAATGGATGCAGCCAGCAAACGGTTGGGCTCATTGGTCTCGATCAGGCTATAAACGGCATGCACAATTTGGCCCGGCGTAAGTTCTTTTATACCCGATTCGGAATCGATTGTTTTGCAACCAATGGGATAAATACTGGAAACGGCCACGATATTATAAGGGGCGATGCCCGCGTTACGCAAGGCCATTTCAAAGCTGGTCAGTTTTTCCGGATGAACCCCGCACCCTTTTGTAAAAAATATTTTTTTAGGGATGTACATTATTTATTCTTTCAATTCAACACATTATCATTTTCATTGGGTTCTTCCGGCCAGGAGCGGATTGTTTTTTTATTTTTATAATGCCGGCGAATTATGGCCGTAAAAAATAGAAACACCAAAAACACCCAAACCAAATTGGGCACATTGAGCAGGATCATCCAACTGTATTTTTCATCGATAAAGGCAAACCAGCCGATTTCAAAATCTACAAAATCACGCCCGGTAGCCGTTTTAAAAGCCTCATTTACAGATTGTTTTTTCTCTAAATAGTTTAAAATATCAAGCAAGGCCGCGTCGTCGTATTCCCGCGTAAAATAATCAATGGCCGAGCGTGCAAGGGCATAACCCAAGCGCGCTTTGAGCGGCGAAAACACAAACATGGAATCCAGGGTCGAGAGGTTGCCCAATTTGTTACCATACAATGCGTTGGCGATCAACACCTGCTCATCGGCATTCAGATTTTCATTACTCAGCCATTGGGCGATCCCCTCGTGCAGCCAGGTGGGTAAATCGGTGCTCGAGTATTGAATCCCAAGATAAATATGCACCAGCTCATGTAAAAAAACTTGTGGCAGGCGGTTGGCCTCATCGGCATTGGCTACTCGGATGATAATAATTTTTTTATAGACGAAAGCGATCGCCTGCGCCCATTCCGGAAACCCATCTGCCGAGTAGGATTGGAACTCGCTTTCAGATTTTGTTAAATAAATATGAATTTCAGTTTTAGGTTTTATGCCAAAAAAATTTTCAATACGTGTGATCTGTTTTCCGGTTTTCTGCAACAGTCTTTTTACAAGCAAACTATCATCTTGTGGATAGTAAACTTTATAAATACCGCGGAAATCCACCACAGCTTTTTCTGCCTGCACAGCAGCCGACATTAAAACTAAAAACAGACCGGCAAAGATAAATATTTTACACATGTGTGACAAAAAAAATTTCATGGGGGTGTTTTTACTCTAAATATTGTTGGGTCGGCCAAAAATACAGTAGGAATAATTAACAAAAAAACCTTAATCGTCATGCCAAACTTGTTTCGGCGTCCCATCAAAAAAAACCAAACAACTTTTTATTTTTTATAGGCCACGCCATAAGTAAACAACTCATCGGGCATGGCGCCCATCTTTTGGAATTTTTCCTTGCCCTGTTTTATAAAAAGGCTTTCCGTTTCCACAAAAACGGTTTCCCCCGCATCAAAAATACGTCCTTTTATCGTCACCTTCTTGCCTGCAACTTTTTCGATGCGGGTTTCGATATAAACTTCTTGATTAAGCGGGATGGCTTTTAGATAATTAATTTTCAACTGCGCCGTCATGGAATGCAAGCGGTTCATCCAGGCCGTGGCGCCCATTACCTCGTCCAGCACCGCTGCGGTGGCCCCGCCGTGCGCGTGCTGTGGCGGGCCTTTGGCGATTTCGCCGAAAACAACGGTCGCATAAAAGGCGCCACCCGTTTCATCAAAAAAATATTTTATATCGATAAAATTATCGATTAACCCGCCAGACACAAAAGAGGATAATGACTTGTGGGTTGTAACCGGCTTGGCCGATTTAATTTTTTCTTTAAAGGTCATGGGGAAACCAACTTTGGGAATGAGATTGCTTCGGCATAAGAATGTCTCCTTTACACGCTTTGTCCTGTTCATTTTTATCCGCAAAACGGTGGATGGGATGTTTCGTTCCTCAACATGGCAAACACACTCGCTCTTCGCCCCTCGCTCCACGCCCTACTCTTTCTTAAACGCCTGGACCATTTCAACTTTGGTTTTATAGCGTGCAATTTGCGCTTTTATTTCAGACTTATCCCAATCCAAAATTTTGGCCATATAATCGGCAACATCCTTGTGTACAGCCCAGGACTGATCATAATCCAATGAAAACAGATGGGTGCGGCGCATCATAAAATCATCCAGCGCGATGGTCATTTCGTGGGCGCAGCAATAATCGACCTCGCCCCATAAATAAGGCAGGTTTTTGATTATCTTTTCCATGCCACGTTCTGTGCTTCCAAGAAAACTTAGGACAACCGGTAGTTTACTGCCGTAGGACTCGATCAGGTTTTGTGCCACATCCGCATCCAGGTGATAGGTACCGCACAGCAACCCCGTCCAGTCTTTTACAAATTGGCCATAATCGTCAAAGTCACCGCCTGTAAGTGGAACCTGATCAGTAGTACATTGAGAATTCCGCGCCAGAATCCCATAACTTTCATCAAGGGATAGGGCGATACGGTCAACCAGCTCTTTGGCCATCGTCCGGTATGTGGTCAGCTTGCCGCCGATGATATTAAAGAAATGGGCGGGCCCCTCAAAAATTTGGTACTCACGGGTAATCTGCCCTTCGGATTTACCCTCTTCAAAAGTAAGCGGTCGCAACCCGCTGTATGCGGAAAGGATATGTTGGCGTGTAAGTTTTGCTTTGGGGAAATAGTGGTTATAGGCCTCAAGCAGGTAATCGACGTCATCCGTGCCAATATCCACCCAGTCGGGATCGCCGTCAAAATAGGTATCGGTTGTGCCAAGTATTACAAAATTGCGCCAGGGGATAACAAACACCGGGCGGTTATCCTTCACAACCGATAAAATCATGGCGCGTTGTACATTTAGGTCGGCCCGCTTTACAATAATATGTACGCCCTTAGTGGTTTTAAGCCTTTGTTTTTTATCCTTAAGCAAAAGCTTGCGCACAGGATCGCTCCACGGCCCGGTTGCGTTGGCCACGCGATGGGCGCGGATATTAAACTTTTTGCCGGTAACAGAATCCATTGCCTTAACGCCAACAACCTGTCCGTCTTCAAAAAGTACATCGATGGCTTTTATATAATTGCAGGCAAGCGCACCGTTTTCCGCGGCCGATTGCACCGTTGCCATCACCAGGCGTGTATCGTCCGCGCGGCTGTCCCAGTACATAAACAATTTTTCCAGCCCCTTTTTTAGGAGCATGGGTTCGGGTTTGTCATTTTTGCCCAAAGGGATTATACGGTGCAGGCCAATACGTTTTGAAAAAGAAAGCCCGTCATAAAGCAACATGCCGATTTTAACCATCCAGGCCGGAACGGCGCTCCCTTTATAAACGGGAAATAGCACTTCGATGGGATGCACCAAATGCGGGGCGATTTCCATCAAGGTTTTGCGTTCCAAAAGCGCTTCGTGCACCAAACTGAATTCCATGTGTTGCAAATAGCGTATCCCGCCGTGGATCAATTTGGAGGACTTGCTGCTTGTCCCTGCGGCAAAGTCATCTTTTTCGATAAGCGCGGTATGGAAGCCACGCAGGGCGGCGTCACGCAATACGCCCGCGCCCGTAATGCCCCCTCCGATAACCAAAATATCAAACTGCTCGGATTGGAGTTTTCGGATAAACGCGTCCCTCGTCCGGGCAGAAAATTCCTGATCATTTCCCGGCATTCGGAACTTTTGAACAATATGTTCTTTGTTTTTAACGCTCAAAATCGCGGTTCCATAATTTGATTGAAAAAAATTTTCAGAAGCAACGGACTGTTTTTATGACACTTAAAAATGGTAAGTGATGGTTCAAAGACCACTGCACCCCGTTTTACCCGATCTTTTTTATAGATTTTTTCTACAGTAAGCTAACTTTAATAAGGCGAACCACATTCCACCCCGGGAATCGGATTAAAATCCTTGATATTTGAAGTTACTACAAAATGATCCCCGGAAATTGCGGTGGCGGCAATTAAAAGATCGTGAACATTGGTTCCTGCCCGCCGACCCTTTTCTAAAGCATGGGCATATAGCTCTGCATAAATCCTGGCAATTTCGGTATCTATATTTATAACCGGAACACCCGAAATAATATTTTCTACAAATACAGACCGTCGAATCCGTTTCTCGATATTTTTCGCCAAATGAACGCCGCTATACAGCTCGGAAACTGTAATCACAGATATATAAGCCTGGCCATATTTTGAAAACACCTCCAGATTCTTAAGGTTAAACCTTCCGGCTTCCGCGTCTATAAAAACATTGGTATCGATGATTAATCCCATAAATTATCCGGCAACCCTGTGGCATTACGTATTTTATTCAGATCTTCTGAGAAATCGTCACAATCTTGTTCCAAAGAAGGGAGGCGTTCTATCATGTTTATAAGTTGATCGACAGACAACCCTGCTTTTGGTGGAGGGGCAAGAATGGCAATGGATTGTTTTCCCTTAGTTATCGAAATACTTTTCCCTGTGTTTCTGACATGATTTACCGCTTCTGCTAGGTTACGGACCAATGTTGTCGCAGAAATAGTTTCGTTGATATGCATAATCGCCTCAAATTTCAACTAATATGAATTATATGTATAATACATAAAATACATACTATTGCCAAATATTAAAGAAAGAATACCCACATTTAAAAATCCGATAAACTCAATATGCCAACACAATAAAATTGAGAACAAAAAGATTAGATTTTCTGTGTCGCCTGCTTCAACCATTCCTTCACACCACCTTCAACAAATGGTGAAAGCTTTTCCCATACATTTTGATGATAATTATTAAGCCAGTCTATCTGTTTTTCACTCATTAACGATTTTTCCACCAGGCGTGTATCAATCGGGCAAAGCGTGGCATAATCAAATGTATAAAACTCAAAATCATTGCCGGATTTTTGCTTATCACGGATTACATTAACCAGGTTCTCGATTCGGATACCATACTCACCATCTTTATAATAGCCGGGTTCGTTAGAGCAAATCATGCCAATTTCCAACGGTACGGTAAATCCCCGTGTCGGGTTTATGGATTGAGGCCCTTCGTGCACGCCCAAATACGCGCCAACGCCATGCCCGGTGCCATGATTAAAGTTCAGCCCGGCATCCCATAATACCACGCGTGTAATCGTATCCAGCGCAGGACCGGTTGTCCCTTTTGGAAAGGATGTCAGGTTCAGGTTAATGTGCCCCATCAAAACGCGTGTAAAATGATCCTTTTCTTCCGCTGTCACATCGCCAAGTG
This sequence comes from Calditrichota bacterium, assembly GCA_024277115.1. Classification (GTDB taxonomy): domain Bacteria; phylum Calditrichota; class Calditrichia; order Calditrichales; family J004; genus JABFGF01. The sequence continues at coordinate 17,036 of JAJRVW010000223.1, read as the reverse complement.
TAACCGCCCGTGTAATATCCGTCGTTCCATCCAAATACTGACCGCCGGAATCAATCAGGTAAACACCCGTAGGGCTTAATGGAATATCACTCTCTTCGGTAACCGAGTAATGGATAATAGCCCCATGGATTTTATAGCTGGAAATAGTCGAAAAACTCAATCCCTGGAACATATCCAATTCCCTGCGAAACGCCTCCAGTTTATCCGCTGCCGACATTTCCGTAACGCCGCCGGCCGGAACAGCCCCTTCCAGCCAATGCAAAAACTTAACCATGGCCACACCATCGCGTACATGGCACGCCTTAAAACCTTCCAGCTCAGCTTCATTTTTGATTGCTTTAAACTTGATCACAGGACTCATGGAATTTACAAGCGGGCATTTTTCGGCAAGGGTTGATACAATCCAATAATTAGTTGTAGCACCGTCGATCCAGACTTTTACCCTGCTATCGGCCAACTGTTTTAAATGGTTTTCAAACTCCGGGTAATCAATAATTTCCACGGTACTCCCAAGAAACCGGCGCACCTCATCAGGAACGCGGGAAAGTTTTGTAAATAGTTTGGCGGTGTTCTCGGTGATTATAGCGTAGGCAATAAAAACCGGATTATAATCGACATCCTTTCCACGCAGGTTAAAGGTCCAGGCTATGGCATCCAGCATGGTGATGACATGCGCCTTGCTGCCATTTTTAGCCATTTCAGCACGGATACGTTCCAACTTACTTTCCACCGTTTCCCCGGCAAATTTTAAAGTATGTACTTTTACCGGCACATCCGGTAAGCCCGGTTGGTCGTCCCAGACGGAGTCAACAAGGTTTTCTTCTGTAAAAACAACTTGTAAACCGGCCTGTTCTAAATCCTTTTTTAAAGATTGCATCTGATCAAATGAAAAAGTTGTCGGGTCGACGCCTACCTTATCGCCGGCTTCCAACTCACCGGAGAGGAAAGTTGCAATGCCCGGCGTATCTTTCTCGCTTGCTTTAAACAGATCGATTCCCGAACCGGCCAATTGCTGGGCTGCCTGTACATAATAACGGCCATCGGTCCACAAACCGCCCTTGTCCTTGGTTATGGCCACATCCCCGGCAGAACCGGTAAAACCGCTTATCCACGGGCGACGTTGCCATAATTCCGGCACATATTCGCTTTGGTGCGCATCGATACTTGGGATGATGTACGCCATGATATTTTGTTGCTGCATCGCCATGCGTAATTTTTTAATTCGGTCTTGTACCATTTTAAGCTCCGGTTAAATTGAATGAATAATTGGATTATTGAATTAATGGGAAGCCAGGCATGTCATTCATTAATTCATTTATCCAATTTTTAATATATTGTTTTAACTAAATTTTTCCATTTTGCTTAGTCAAAAATGTATGGACAGCCCCACATTTTGCACACCGTCTTTCGGGAAATAGAGCAGCGAAACCGTTTTATTTTGTTCACGGTTTTGTTGTTCGTTAATATCCATTGCAGAGGTAAAAGCATCCACGACACCCCAAATACGGACAGCAAACCATAACCCTACAAAAAAACCAAGACTCTCGGCACCTGCAAAGAAATATTTGCTTGAGGACTTTATCGCGTTCTTTGCAGCAGATGCTGTGGCTTGAAGTAATAAAAACTCGCCACCAATAAAAAGGCCTCCCTTTAAATACTGGCCATTATAAAACTGGCCAATCCCAGGAAAAAAACCACTCATAAATGCTGCTGCGCCAGGACTTTTCTTGCCATAGTTTTTTGCCCAGACATCTTTTTTTTGTAATGAGTCGGTTAATACAATTCGTGTAAAATTATTGTTTTTTATTTCAAAAAGAGAGGGCTCTCCTGCATGTAAAATCGAGCCTGAGAAAATTACAAAAACCAGTATAAAAACCTTCTTCATTTTAATCCCTTTCTATTTCGTGCAAACGTGATTAAACGAGCATCTTGATCCACAGCCCGCGTGAAGAGACGCGATTAATCGCGTCTCTACAGCCCACGTTCCCTTTAATCCCATAAAACCCAGTTTACGCCAAACCGCACCTTGCGTAAATCATTATAATAGCCTTCGATAAACTGCATCTCGGTTTTTAAGAGATTGTTCATTTCCAAAAATAACTCTGCATCGCTCACTGTCCCAACAATTTTAAAACCCAAAACCATGTAAGAAGCATTCTCGCCTGCGCCACTATAAAAACGGTTTAAAATGGGATTATAATAAACCGCATCATGGCGGGAATACCAGTTCAGGTTGGCCGTGGCGTCAATCAGGATGGTATTAAACCAGTAATCGTGGTACGAAGCCTGCCCCCAAAACGATTGCCGGGCGGAAACCGTTTGATCGGCAGCTAAAAGATGCCCGCCGGCCGAAAGTTTAATCCGCCAAAAATCCAGATTGGCTTTCGCAGATAAATAGCCCCAGTCACGGTTTGCCCCGTTTGCAAATTGATCATTTATTAAAACTATTTCATCCCGGATTTGATTATAGCCCAGCTCTGTTTCTAAATATAATAAAGAATTAAGCTGCCAGCTTTGAAGAAAGGATAAATCTACAAAAGTTTCCGAATTCAAATTGGCCTTGCCCCGGAACGGGCCATACGAAAAAGCACGTTCCACCGGGTTGGGATAACGCCGGGAATAGAGCGCCTTTAGCCGGGTCGATAAAGTCGCATAGCGAAAATCGGAAGCAACAGAAGCGCTTATATTTGGATCAAAGTTATTTAATTGCTCAATTTTTACTGTGGCGGCCAGCCTGCTTTTTTTGTTCAGCATATAGCGGTCATCAAGGTTTACAGAAAAACGCGTATCGCTAAAATCATTATTAAAAGCATTCCCCCAAACCTGATAATTATTAATATTAAATGTGGCCTTAACCCTGTTTTTTCCCGTACTAAAATCTTTACTGAGATAAATCCCATAATCCTGTGAATTTTGTTCCACACGGAACGAATCTGCCCGTGAGCGGTTTTTATGGCGTGCATTATTTACCCGAAAACCGAGAACTACATCATCGCCAGAGAGCGTGTCCGTACTAAAAATAAAGCGCAAACCGTACGTATCGCCATCACCCGCATAGCTAAAATTACTGGCCTGGCCGTTTTTATGCACCCCGGAGCGCTCGTGGTTTAACCGGAAATTAAATTCAGCGCGTGTTGTTTTATTGATTTGGTAATCCATGTAGGCGTTATAATTTACACTGGTGTGCGCATTGTTAATTGTCGCGAACCCATCGTAGCCTTTGTTAAACCCCGCCAGTCCGATGCGCAAGTTTTCCGTATATTTGCGGGCAAATAAAATATCCAAATCGGTATAATTAAAATCCCCTTCATAAAATTTAAGCCGTGTGTATGCGTCGTCTCCAGCAACTTTGCGCTGTGTGGCATAAAAAGATTGTGGGCTTGATGTGCCTGCCATACTCCGTTCTTTGATCGACTCGACCTGATCGAGCGAGATATGCCGGGTGTTGAACATGCCGTTGGAATATTCATTGCGCGTAACGCCATCCACCACGCTGCCTGCCTGGTGCGGGAACATATTTATCGGGGCAACAAAACGCGGCTGGCCCAAATCCATAAAATCAAAAACCTGAACCGTGGCATCCCGGCGAAATACATCGGAAAAGCCATTAAAGGTGGTATTGATTAAATCATTAAAACTGTGATAATTTTTTTCGGCCCCAAAAACATTGTTTTCTTTTTTACTGACTGTGCTATCTGATTGTGTTGAATCCGGCATTATGTCCATGGACTGGCCAAAAATATTTTGAATAAAAATAAATGAAATAAAAAAGGGGATAAAACGTGTTCTGTATAATTGGTTCATAAATTTTCTTTTAGTTGCCGATTAAATTTTTTGAGTGCCGGCGCCCAGATCATTAAAACTATTTTACATGCGCCACAAAACTACAATATGCTGATAAATATTGGGTTACTTTAATAAGAGGTTAATTTAAGGTAAAAAGATCAAACCAAGCAATCTATGTCTTTTTTTATTCATGATTAAAAAATGGAACCAGTCATTTTTTGGGAATTTGTTGCGCCAGTTGGCAATCTCATTATAAACGAGGGCCGAGCATAGAAAATATTTCCCGGTTATTAGACTTGAATTAAATGATTAATTATTTAAATTTTGCTTTTGTTCCATTAAGATTCTGAAAAATAATAACGAGTATCTATTTTTTAAAAAGAGGAGTTTTAGAAATGACTTATATTGTAACCGAACCTTGCGTCGGTGTATGCGATACAGCCTGTGTTGAAGTTTGCCCGGTAGACTGTTTTTATCCCGCCGAAGGCCATTCCTTTGATGATGAAGACGGCAAAGCAAAAATGCGCACGGCCAATGAAATGCTTTATATCCATCCTGATGAGTGCATCGATTGCGGCGCATGTGAGCCTGAATGCCCGGTAGAAGCCATTTTCCCCGAGGATGAAGTTTCGGAAGACCAGGAAGAGTTTATTAAAAAGAACTACGATCGGTTTGGGGTTTAGAAAGGTTTCCTGAACTAAGTGGTAATTGATATTCCTTATTTGTAATTCCTGGTTTTTAGCTTGATCTGAGGGAGCTATTAAAGAAAGCCTAAAGTTGAAAAAAGCTTTGGGCTTTTATTATGCCTACTTCTTTTATAAAAAACCAATTAAAGCCCAACCTGAACAAGACTGAAATTTCAAAAAAAAAACTAATAACATTTAAACCCAGCCATCATATAGTTTTGCACATAATCTTTAATGCCATCCTCAAGGTTTGTGGCGGATTGTGTAAAACCCGCTTTTCTCAATTTATCCATCCGCGCCTCAGTAAAGTATTGGTAGCGGTCACGGATAGATTCCGGCATATCAATGAACTCAATATCTGGCTGTTTCTCCATCGCGTTAAATGTTGCCGTAACCAAATCTTTAAAAGAACGCGCCTTGCCACTGCCCACATTAAACAGGCCATTTACCTTGGGCGATTTTAACAAAAACCAGATTACATCGAGCACATCTTTTACATAAACGAAATCCCGCAACTGCTGTCCATCCTCATAATCCGGGCGGTGTGATTTAAAAAGTTTCACCTTGCCCGTTTCATTAATCTGATTAAAAGCCTTAAAAACAACCGAGGCCATATCACCTTTTTGGTATTCATTTGGGCCGTATACATTAAAAAATTTCAATCCGGCTATGTGCGAAAGCCAACCCTCGCGCCGTGCTTTTAGATCAAATAATTGTTTGGAATAGCCGTACATATTCAGCGGCATCAATTCCTGGATTTTACTTTCATCGTCATCATAGCCTTTTTCACCCGCGCCATAGGTTGCGGCAGAGCTGGCATAAATAAAACGTACGTTGTTTGCGATTGCATACTCGGCCAGGCGTAAAGTATAGCGGTAATTATTTTCCATCAAATAGGAGGTGTCACGTTCGGTTGTGGCGCTGCATGCCCCGATATGAATAATTGCCTCAATATTTTGTGCATTCTTTAAATAATCCCAAACCTGGCCACGGTCGAGGTAATCATGGAATGACAGATGGCGTAGGTTCATCCATTTATCATTTTCACGTAAAACATCCACCGCAATTATATCGGTTATGCCCTCGCGGTTCAGTTTTGAAATTACGCAACTGCCAATAAAGCCCGCCGCGCCTGTAACTATAATCATATTATTGTCCTTTTTTCTTTGTAAAAAAATGCCTTAAATTATAAATGCCTTAAATTTTTAAATTAAAAAATTAAAAATACTTAAGCCACCTTGTCAGTGGGAGATTTACACATTTTACCATTTAAGGCATTTAAAGCATTTTCGTATTTTGAAAATTTGAAGTGTTTTATTTAAAAAAATCTACTTAGATAACTTCTGTGAAATACTTACAACTCTGAAGATTCTTTATAAATCTCGTCAAAAATATCCCCTGTACGCCAATTTAATGCTCGAATTATATCTAACCAATATTGCGTTTCACTCGCTTCACTTTCACAAATTTTAATTTTATTTTTAAAATCAGCTTTACTTCTGGAACGGTTTGCTTCCCGATAATTTGCGCCTACAGACGTCCCTGACTTTTAAACCTGATTTCTAATTATATGCTGCTCTTTAGAATTACCTATTTGTGATGAGAATTTGATTATATTAATTGCAAAATTCAGGGTTCTTTCTTCCAATTCCCGGGCAAATTGTTTTTTATCTGGGTACATGTTTTTAATCCTCATTCGTTCAATAATTGGGATTATTGGTATTCTTAAAATCGGAAAATTTCCACATTTCACCATTTGAGGCATTTAAGGCATTTAAGGCATTTTTTAATTCTAAGTACCTACTATCCTCACAAAAAATCATTAAAACGTTTTTCCTTGCGCCCTTCCCAGTTTTTTTTATGGTAAGCGTAACCCGCGATTAGAGGAAAAGCAACCGTCGCTTCCGAATAAACCATCTGTTCAAAATGTGTATCAACTTTGCCCCAGGACGATGCCTCTTTTAAAGTTGAACCCGAAAGCCCGCCATCGCGCTCATCGGCCACAGTAATTTGGATGGCATATTTGTGCATGGGCACCTCTTCATCCAGCACCTCGGCCGCAACTACAATATCCTGCACAAAATTTTTGGGCACACCGCCGCCAATCATAAAAATACCGGATTCTTTATGGGCCATTTTAATTTTTGTGATTTCCAAAAAATCTGCCGCAGAATCGATGGTAACTTTTGCACCTTTTGTATGAAACTGGTGGTGAACCAAGCCGAACCCAGCGGAAGAATCACTAAATGCCGGGACAAAAATGGGTACCCCTTTTTTATAACACTGGTAAACGATGGAACCTTTTCTTGATTCTTCAAATTTATCATTCGCATCCAAATAGTTGCCCATCTCGATGATAAACTCACGCGAGGAATAGGGCCGTCTTTCGATTGAATTGCAAATTTTTGCAATGGTGTCATCGCAAATCCGTAAATCGTCTTCATCGATGTAGGTATCATAAATGCGGTCGATCATCATCCCGCGCAGGGCATTGTCATCGGCAAATGGATCGCCCTTATAATGATAAAAACCCAGCGCTTCAAAAAAATCCTGGTCCACAATATTGGCGCCAGTCGAGACGATGGCATCGACCATATTATTTTCTATTAAAGTGACAATGGTTTTTTTTAGCCCGGCAGAAATAAGTGAACCGGCCAGTGTAAGAAAAACGACTGTCTCTTTTTCTTTAAGCATATTATCAAATATTTGTGATGCCCGGAAGAGTGTCCGCGCAGTAAAAGCTGTTTTCCCCATAGCTTCTACTAAAGGAACGACATCATGTTCTGTAATATCGATATGCTCGATCTTGGTTTTTAATAATTCTTTTTTATTCATTTCATCCTGCTTTGTTTTGTTCGTTTTTAGTACCACGAGATTTGTGTTTTTTTTATGATTTCGTCAAACGGTGAATAGCCGATATTATTTTTATCCATAAATTGATGAATAAAAGTCGGGTGGCCTTGTTTAATAATCTTTGCCGGATCATCTATACTTTTAAGGATGTCACTTTCCCAGGCCTGTGCTTTATTGCCCCACAAAATATAAAACGGCGATTCTTTTCTATTATTAAGCACACTGATAAGGTTTAAATGAAATTCCCGCCAAAAAAGGAAGTGTCTTTTTTTATCCCCGGCTCCTGAAAAGGTCATCGCTGTATTTATAAGCAAAACGCCCTGGCCCAGCCAGTGCTCAAATAATTGAGGTGGCGATTTAAAGTTTTCACTTCGGGCAATTTCCCGGCACGCATTTATTTTTGTTGAATAAGCAGCCCTTCCTTGCTGGACAAGAAGCGCTTTTAAGATGTTTTTTAAGGAATTCCCATTTGTTTTATCATCCCAGCTATTTATCTCTTTGTCCCAAAAAGCCACGCCGCAGGCCGATGTTTGCCGTGGATATGGGTCCTCGCCGAACAAAACACATCGTACATCGGCAGGCTGCATATAATCAAAAACATGAAAAATATTTTCTTTTTTAGGAATAAGTAATTCAAAATCACTAAGAAAATTTTCCAGTTGGTCATAAAAATCAGCGACCGAAAAAAGGCCATTTAGTAATTCAGCCCATTTTTTATTGAGATACATTCTTCTCTTCCAAATTAAATTATAAATCCACAAACAAATCAAAGATAAAAAGTTATTAAATGCGGAACTACTATTTTGAAGATAATTTAGTTAGTGCGATTGGTCAAAGATTTTATTTATTGAGGACTCTAAATTTGTTCATCAGATTAATTTTATTACTTCAAAAAAAGAATTGACTTTAAATTCAATTTTATTAACATATTTTTTAATTGAGTCGATGTAAGGCTTTGATTCTTATTGGGTTTAGATAAAAATAAAGTATTAAAGATAATTTTTTAAATAATTATAAGTCAAAATAAATAACGGTACATGAATTGTTAAATCATTTCAAATTAATGCCGTTATTATAAAAGGCGCACGATGATTAAAGTAACAATTAACGGTGTTTTTCTAACACAATCCCAATCAAGTGGAATTTTACTCAAAGAAGCTAATGGTGACCGTACATTGCCCATTATTATTGGGGAGTACGAAGCACAATCAATAGCTTTGGGTCTCGAAAACATAAAACCACCACGCCCCATAACGCACGATCTTGCCTGCAGGATTCTTGAATCGTGCGAGATAAACATTGAAAGCGTCTTAATCACCGAGCTAAAAGACAACACTTTTTTTGCCACGCTGAGCTTGAGGACAAGTAAGCAAACCCTTTTAGAAATTGACTCCCGGCCTAGTGATGCGATCGCCCTTGCCGTACGAAAAAATACACCGATTTTTGTAAACGAGACCGTGATGGACCAAGCAGCATACGTAACCGAAGAAAAAGAAGATACATCAAGCCGCAGTTATATTTTCAAATCTGAAACCACCAATTTGGATCGTTTAAAAGAAGACCTTAAGAAAGCTGTTGAGAATGAAGAATATGAAAAAGCGGCTGCCTTACGCGATAAAATAAAAGAAATCCAATCAAAATCTTAGAATGAAATTTCAGGTTCGGACAGGAAAACTAAAGGACAAATAATGAGTGATTATAGGTTTAAGGTTAAAATTTACGGAGTACGTGGAAGTTATCCTATTGCGCCAACGGAAGGCACAAAAATTGGCGGAAACACAGCCTGTGTGTTAGTAAGGACCAAAAACAATATTGTAATCTTTGATGCCGGCAGCGGCGTTATTAACCTGGGCAAAGAGTTAATCCCGGAAATACTTGCACATCAAAAAACAAAAAACACACCCTTCCATATCACTTTTATGTTCAACCACACACATAATGACCATTTGATGGGACTGCCTTTTTTTGCACCCCTTTATATGCCAGGTGTTTTTATTCATTTTTTTGGGCCTGCAACTTTAGGACTGGATTTTGAACAAATCTTGAGAAATTTTGTTGCCCCACAATTCTTTCCTGTTAGCATGGACGAATTTCGTTCCACAAAGGAATTTCATAATCTTACAGAAAATACCATCGTATATTTTACACCCGAACGCCCCGCACCAAAAGTCGGGCATATTTTGGAACCACTTCCAAACGACCGTGAGTTGACGATACGAACCATGAAATATTACTTTCACCCCAAAGATGGCAGCTACCCGTTTAAAGCAGAATGGAAGGATAAATCGTTTGTGTATGCCACGGATGTAGAGCAATATATTGGCGGCGATCAACGTTTGATCAACTTCGCTAAAAATACCGATGTTTTTCTCCATGATGCACAATACACCGAAGAAGAGTACAAAATGTTTGCAGGCTATGGGCACAGTACCTTTGTCTCTGCAGCGGATGCCGCAAAACAGGCAAAAGCAAAAAAACTCCTGCTTTTCCATCATGCACCAAACCATACAGATGAAGATTTGCTTAAAATTGAAAAAGACACGCAATCCCTGTTCCCAAATAGCGAACTTGCCACCGAAGGCTGGGAGTGGGAGCTGTAAATTTATCCGATAAAAAAGATTTTATTTTTATGCGTTGTTTATACGAGTTATAAGCAGCGCATTTTTTTTGGTAGGGAAAGGAGTGGGAGGAATTAAATTATAATTTTTGCCGACCGGCAATGGCGCGACCTATAGTGGTCTGATCTACAAATTCCAGATGCGATCCCATCGGCACGCCATGGGCGATGCGCGTTACTTCAATATTTTTACTTTGCAATAATTGCGAAATATAAATCATAGTTGCCTCACCCTCTGTGCTAAGGTTTAAAGCCAGCAACACTTCCTTAATATCTTCCCGTTCAACCCGATCGACCAATGAAGTTATCTTTAAATCATTTACAGAAACACCGGCAAGAGGCGAAATAACACCGCCCAAAACATGATACAACCCACTATATTCACGCGATCCTTCGATGGCCATAACATCAACAATATCTTCAACAACACAAATTTTATGGCCGTCCCTGCGTGGATCAGAACAAAGGCTGCACAGCTCATTCTCAGAAATATTGAAGCAGCGCTTACACATCTGTGTGTTTTCTTTTACACTTAAAATGGCATTGACCAACTGATCGGAATAGCCATCGCCACTTTTTAAAATATACATGGCCAGGCGTTGGGCCGATTTCCTGCCGATCCCGGGTAAATGGGAAAGCCGGGTAACGAGTTCATCTAAGGAAGGAATGTTAAAGGACATAGGTTAAAGCCACGTTGGAAAAATCAAATTCAAAAAAAGGAACTACCCAAACAGGGAAATTCTATTGGCGCTACATTCCGGGGATGTTTAAGTTTCCGGGCAGGTTCATGCCGCCAAGCATGCCACCGGTTACTTTTTGCATCTCTTCTTGCGCGCGTTGTTGGGCTGTTTGCAACGTCTGGTTTACAGCCGCAACAATTAAATCCTCAAGCATTTCTTTTTCTTCCGGGTCAACAACTTCTTTTTCAATTTTCACAGATAAAATTTCTAATTTGCAATTTGCCTCTACGGTAACCATACCTCCGCCCGATGACCCTTGTACTTTTATTGAGGCCAGTTCATCCTGTGCTTTGGCCATATCTTCCTGCATTTTCTGCGCTTGTTTTAATAGATTGTTCATGTTCATAATTTTACTCCTTACTCCGGCTCTAAACCAAATTCATCCACAAATTGTTTAAATAAGGGATCTTTGGTTTTTAACTGTTCTATTTTCTCTAATTTTTCTTTTTTTTGCTGGGACACATTTTCAGGTCGTTTTCCTGGTTCTGCTTTTTCTACATCAAAATCAATTTCAAGTTTTATTGCTTCCTGAAAGTATTCTTCAATATTTTCGACAATCAGCCCAAAATTTTTATTGATTATATCATGTTGAAATTCATTACAGCTTAGTTTTATTCCAAGAATTGAATTTTGGAAGTTTTTTAATTCGAACTGTTCAACAACCGAGGCAACCAAAGGTTTTATTTTTTGGATTTTCCCCACTACCTCTGGCCAGCTTTTTTTTATCCTGGCCAAATCCAATTCTTTCTCAACCGTAACGGGTTCTCTATTTATACTTACCGCAGCTACCGGAGACGGCCCAATTTCATTCAAGGCTTTTTTTTTAGCAGCGCCATCTTTTCAAGGATTTGCTCGATGCTCTTTGCCGCCGGCATTTTAGCCATCTTTACAAGCGCCAGCTCAAATTTTAAATAAGGCTGCTGTGCCCATTTCATTTCAGCCAGGGTTTGCGATAAAATATTTAAATACGCAACCAGGTCATTTTCATCGAAGCGCTCCATCTGCTCCTTATATTTTTCTGAAAATGAATCGGCCACATCCAAAAGCTCCACCGAGCCCATCGAAACGGCAACAAGCATATTCCTGAAATGTTCTTCGAGGCCAAGCATTAACTCCGTCAAGTCAATCCCCGAGGTAAAAAGCTCTCGGGCAATCAGTAAAATCCCTTTTAGGTCCTGGCCATGGATTTTATCACTTATCTCAAAAAATATTTCCTGATTGATTACCCCGATGGACTGTTCAACTTCATTAAGCGTAATTTTTTGCCCGCTAAATGAAATAATCTGATCGAGGATACTTTGCGAGTCCCGCATTGAGCCATCCGCTTTTTTAGCGATTTGTAAAACGGCATCATCATCAATCTCAATTTTTTCAGACGCACAGATTGTTTTTAGGTGACTTATAATTGTATTGAGCGCAATCCGCTTAAAATCAAACCGTTGGCAGCGCGATAAAATGGTAGCGGGGACGCGATGGATTTCAGTGGTGGCAAAAATAAAAACCGCGTGGGATGGTGGTTCTTCCAAAGTTTTGAGCAAGGCATTAAATGCCTCGTTGGTAAGCATGTGCACCTCATCGATGATGTAGACCCGATAGCGGCCTTCGGTGGGTGCATAATTTATGTTCTCGCGTAAATTGCGTATTTCTTCGATCCGCCTGTTGGAAGCGCCGTCAATCTCCATCACATCCATTGATTTACCCTGAATGATGGCCTGACAAATGGGCGACTCGATATTGGGCGTAGGCGTGGGGCCGTTTTCATCATTTAGCGCCATGGCTAAAATACGGGCTGCCGTCGTTTTACCTACACCCCGCGGACCGGAAAAAATATAGGCCTGGCCAATACGTCCGTTGGAAATAGCATTGGCAAGCGTACGGGTTACATGCTCCTGCCCGACAATATCGGCAAATTGTTGCGGTCTGTACCGCCTGGCGATTACAACGTAAGACATAACCGGATTTCCTACCCTCAGTTTTGGAAGCTAATTTAAGCTTACCCTAAAAACACAGACTACAAAATTTTCTCTTAAATCCATCCATATATTTTTTACTTCAAAATTCGATATTCTGTATTCTACAACAATCATTCCCCATAAAAATACGGGACTGCAAGCAAAACACTTTGAATTAAGAATGACGGTTATCGAATTTCGATTTTAGAAGTAAAAGCAAAAACTAAAAAGCCAGGAAAACCCACGGCACATATTTGTTCACTAACCGCTGCTCCCTTCCGGGCCTGACGGAGTTGGGCGAAGTCCAATTGCGTGGGGCCTGGCCAATTTTAAAATTGTTTTAGGAAAGGGAATTTAAACAAATCATTGGATTGTGTCAAACAATTGCGCGGTTAATTAATCAATTAAAAATGAAGGGCTTCTATATAATTTTTGTGTAAGGATACCATCACTTAAAACGATGGTATCCCTGCCAACCCAAAAGACTTTTTATTCGTATTTTGACACCTCCGTCATGCGGTTAAATTTTGCCCGGTTCATATAAGTTTAACCAGAAATATAACCGAGTTTTTATATGAAACATTTTATTATGTTAGTCGAAGTACAATTGTCGTACCTAATTTAATCTATCAAAAATACATTTTTAAGGAGGGGCTATGTTTAACAAGCTCACTTTTATGGTAATGATTTTTTTTCTTACCATATCATTTTCCAATGCATCGATTCCTGAAGGATTTACAAAAGTAAAAGAATTGGATGGCATTGAGGAATTTAATTTAACCTCAAATGATCTTTCTGTTTTATTGATGGAAGACCATTCTGCGCCTGTATTAACTTTTATGGTTACTTTTCATGTGGGCTCCCGCAACGAAGTAACCGGGACAACCGGTTCCACGCATTTGCTGGAGCACCTTATGTTTAAAGGTACGCCAAAGTTCAACAAGGCCAACGGCGGTCACATCGATAACCTTTTGGGCAATGTAGGTGCAATGTTAAACGCGAGTACCTGGACGGACCGCACTAATTATTTTGAGAGCATCCCCAGCGAATATCTGGAAACAGCCATCGAGTTTGAGGCAGACCGTATGCGCAACCTTTCTTTATTAAAAGAAGATAAAGACGCAGAGATGACTGTGGTGCGCAACGAGTATGAGCGTGGCGAGAACAGCCCATACCAAACCCTCGACAAGGAAATTTTTGCCACCGCTTTCCAGGCCCATCCATATCATCACTCCACCATCGGCTGGCGTTCGGATATCGAAAATGTGACCATCCCAAAATTGCGCGAATTTTACAATACATTTTACTGGCCAAACAATGCCACTATTACGATAATTGGTGACTTTGATAAGAACAACGCACTGGAACTTGTCAAAAAATATTATGGCAAAATCAGCCGCTCTCCACAGGAAATTCCACAACTTTATACAACTGAGCCCGAACAGGAAGGCCCGCGCCGTGTGGTAGTCAAGCGCCCCGGTCAACTGGGTGTGGTTGGAATTGCCTGGAAAATCCCTGGTGCGCTAAATAAGGATACGTACAGCCTTGCCGTTTTAAATAACATTATGCAAAGCGGTAAAAACAGCCGGATGTATAAAACGCTGATCGATCAAAATAAAGCATCCAATGCGTTTGATGACCACAGTATGTTTAAAGACCCAAGCCTCTATATTTCTTATGCTTTTCTTGCGCCAGGTGTTACTCATGAAGAAGTTGAAAAGCTTATTTTAGAAGAATTTGAAAAAGTTAAAAAAGATGGCGTGACCGATGCCGAGCTAAACCGTGCAAAAAGCCAGATTACAGCTTCAACCGCCTTTGGCCGGGACGGTTCGTTTTCCATCGCCGGGCAGATTAATGAATCCATCGCGCGGGGCGACTGGACTTTTTACACAAACTATCTTGATAATATAAAAAAAGTCACCAAAGATGATATTCAAAAAGTAGTTGAAAAATATTTTATAGAAGACCATAGTACCACCGGTTATTTTATCCCTGTTGTCCCGGGTGGCAGCAAAGAAAAACCCGGCCCAAGTTCTCTTAACGAACGGCAACAACCTCAATATTACCGTACACCGGGCATGGCCGTGCCTGCTGTAAGTTCTGCCCTGCCCATGGCACAACCTGATGGCCAAGAGAGTTCAATCGCAAAAAACATTACCCGTAAAAACATTGCCGGCATTGATGTAATTACGGCGAAAACAGGTGTAAAAGATGTCGTGACAATTACAGGCAGCCTGCCGGGCGGAGATGTATTTAATGATGGCGCCAATAAAATGGTGGCCGATTTAACCGGGCGTATGCTGGACAAAGGCACAACAAAAAATGATAAGTTTGCCCTGGCCGAAAAGCTTGAAAACCTTGGGGCACGCCTAAGCTTTGGTGTTGGCCGCTACAATATCACCTTTAATGGACGTTGCCTTAAAAAAGACGTACCGACGGTTATCAATTTATTGGCAGAGCAATTACGCATGCCGGCCTTTACAGAAGAAGAATTGGCAAAAGTAAAAAAACAACGTATTGCCCGTTTTAAAAGAGCCCTCGAGAACACAAACTCCCGTGCCACTGAAGAACTGAATAGACTCATCTTTAGTGAAGACCATCCCAATTATGATGAGACTACCGAGAAGCAAATTGCCGATATAGAAGCGGTAACACTGGACGATATAAAATCATTCCACAAAAAATATTATGGGCCTAAATCGATGATTTTTGTTGCTGCCGGCGATATTGACAACAAGGCGATACAATCTGCAATAAAAAATGCATTTAAAGGCTGGAGCGGTGGCACTGATTATAAAAATTATCCGCGTGAGACAAAAAAAACCAAAGCGGGTAAACATTTTGTAACAATGGAAGGAAAGACCAGCACATCGATTCTTATCGGGAAAAGCACCGGGCTTAAGCGTACAGATAAAGATTATATCCCGCTTTATCTCGGCAATACCGTTTTTGGTACCGGGTTTGCCGGTCGTTTAATGTCCATCATCCGTGATGACGAAGGCCTGACCTATAACATCTATTCGGTACATGGCAGCGATATTTATTCTGATGGGAAATGGTTTATTGGCGCAACCTTTTCACCCAACCTTCTTGATAAGGGTTTGACTTCGACCATGCGTGAATTGAAACGCTGGGTGAACGACGGGGTGAATGCCGAAGAATTAAAGAAAGTAAAAAAACGCTTAACCGGGCGTTATAAAGTGGGTTTGGCCACATCGCGCGGCATGGCCAGGCAGGTTTTAAGTTTTGTACAACGCGGTTATGATGTGGCTTACATGGACCAATATGCCGACGATGTAAACAAGGTAACTTTAAGCCAGGTAAATGACGCCATCAAAAAATATATTGATCCGGATGCCATTGTTACGGTGGTTGCGGGCAGTATTGACCAGGATGGAAAACCACTTAGTAAAAAGTAAGTATTTTTATCAGGCCGTGCAGGGACAACATGCATGGCCTTTTTTATGTGTATAACCCGATCGCAGCAGGAAAAGGATTTTGCTTTTATGAAAATGCATTTTTAGTTTAAGCGCATGATTACTCCACATCTCGATCTCTTTGCCGTTTTTATTTTTCTTGGCGTAATGCAGGGATTTTACCTTACCGTTTTTTTCTTTTTCCGTAAGGGCGAAAACCATTTATCCAATCTTCTTTTCGGGTCATTCCTGCTCGTTCTCTCCTTAGTAATCCTGGATATATTTAGCGGCTACACAAATTACATCATACATTTTATTTACCTTAACAACATAACCGAACCATTAAATTTCCTCTTTGGGCCGCTGCTCTATTTATACACATACTCGGTTATATCCGGAAAACAAAATTTAACGATGAAACAAAAGGGCCATTTTTTGCCCGCCTTATTTTTTGCAGTTGCCATGGTCCCTTATTTTATCCAGCCCGAGACCCTAAAATATAACGAGTTTCTAGGCGCCTTCCACCCACCGGTACAGCAATTTCCATTCGATCCGCTAATTAATCCCGATCCGTTTTACGTGCGGCATTTCGTAAACGAACTAACCATTTTGCATATATTTATTTATTCGTTTCTTTCCCTTCGCTTATTAAACAGTGCTTTTAAGCAACTGCAAAAACCGTTCTTTTCGATGGCCAATAAAACCCTGAACTGGCTCCGCCTGCTTATTTTAGGATTAGCCCTTTCCGCTTTCTTAATTCTGTTTATTAAGATTATTTTTAACGCCGACTTGGGTGATTATATTATTGCCAGCTTTGCAAGCATCATGATTTATTCGATCAGTTTTACCATTACACGGGATTCCGGGTTCTTTTCCGGGCGGTTGGTCATTAATCCCAAAAAATATGAAAAGTCCTCCCTTACACCAGAGATGCAATCATCCATCCTGAAAAAATTAGAAACGGTTATGAACGAAGAAAAGCCTTT
>JAJRVW010000222.1 GCA_024277115.1 Calditrichota bacterium | reverse complement strand
TTTGGATATGGAAATACTAAAAAATAAAACTGAACCGTGGGTCAAACTGGCGCGAGCGGTTTAAGTTCTGATTCCGCTACGCTTCATCAGAACTTAAACCGCTGGAAGAACAAAGTACACAACATTTAGGACTTGACTACTTAATTTAAAATATCTGTGGGAATGAAAAACGTCATTACAGCACTTAGAATAAAAAGAATGCAGAGTCCAATTATATGACTACCTATAAATTTCATACCTTTTTTTCTACTTCTCCATCTTTTAAAAAAATCAGCTACGTAAATTCCAAATACTACGTTAATAAAAACTGGTAAATAAACTATTGCGTAATTTTTAAGAGTTTCCATAAAAGAGAACTTATTTATTTTGATTATCGATGTAAATTAATGAAACGTATAGTCTACATCCAGTTTTTATGATAAACTTTTGTAGCGTGATGTTATAAGTTGATTTATTTGAAATTCCTGAAACAACGGATTAAAAATCCAGGGTGGGAAAACAGTTACTATTTAGTGGGATAATCTTTTAAAAACTTTGCTTCCGAGGCCACCGTTCCAATCAACACGATATCCGAGCCTTCTTCAAGTTTTAAGGAAGGCGCCGGATTAATGGCCATTGTGCCATCCTGCGCAACGCCAATAATGCTGCACCCGCAATCTTTACGGATCGTCGTTTCTGCAATTTTTTTACCTTTCAGCGATTTCGGCAGCTTCACCTTAAAAACATCCACACCTTCGGTGACCATCAAAATATTACCGTTTTGCAGAAAATTAAAAATACTGTTGGCGCCGATGGAGGCATAGGACATCACAAAATCACAACCGGCCTTGTGCAGCAACTGGATGGTGCGCTCGTTGGTGGCGCGGGCAATAATCTGCATATCCGGGTTAAGGTGGCGGCATAAAGTGGTGAGGTACAAATTGATATTATCATCATGGGTGGTGATGGCCACGGCAGGCGCGTCTTTTATTCCCGCCAAATCCAGCACCTCGGTATTCATGGCATTGCCGTGGATATAGCTATCGTTCTGTTGCAGGCGGATCAGGGATTTCTCGATTATTTTATAGTCCACTTTGCGTTGGGCTAAAGCCCGGCCCATCGTGGTGCCCACATTGCCCCCGCCAATAATCAGCACAGGTTTGGAAACAGCGTTGTAAATGCAAAACATCTGGTTGTAAAGGTCGATTTGTTCTCGGGAGCCGGCAATGACAAGCGCGGTTTGTGTGGTGATTTTTGTATCCGCGCGGGCATTTTGGTATTCCCCTTTTTGCCAAACGCCAACAACCGTAGCGCCCACCAAATCGGGCAGGCGGATTTCGCTTAACGTTTTTCCGACGATAGGTGTGCCCATGGCCGTCGCCTCAGCAATAAAAATATCGTCGATCTCTCCGATGATATGGGCCATGGCATCACCGCCAATTACCCGACGTGCAAGGGAATTTCCAAGAATTTCATCCAGGGCCAAAACCTGGTTGCATCCGGCAATCTTTAAGATTTGAGCCGCGCCGCTGCTATGGGCCGTGGCAACAACCGGCACTTTATCGGAGATGGTTCGCACGGCATAGGTGATGCTGGTATTGGTGGCATCGGTAGAGGTGGCGGCAACCAGGGCGGCATCGCTGGCATGTACTTTTTTAAATGTTTCCGGGTCGTCTAAATTTCCGTGCACAACCTTAAAGCCATGATCCAGCAGATCGAGGGCTTCGGCCAAATCGGGCTCGACCAAAACGTAGGGCATCTTGTAATTTTGTAAAATGCTCAGCAAAGTATTTGTAACCGCGCCACGGTGTGTGATAATTACATGGTCCCTGGTGCCCTTGGCCAGCTCGCGCGGGGCACGCGCCGAAGATTGAAAAAGTTGCACAAAAGCAAAAGGCAGCAACACAAGCAAAAAAGTGATGCCTGTAAACAAAACGACCAGGCTGTAAATTTTACCCAAATCGCTTACAAAAACAATATCGCCAAAACCCAAAAGGGTCATCGTCGAAAGTGTCCAGTACAATCCGGTGATATAGCTGTAACTGCGGCCTTCCCACAACATTGTCAGCTGAAAAAGTACCGTAAAAATTACAACAATAGTTATAAGGCCAAGCAACAGATTTAGTAAAAGCTGGGCATTACGCCGGCTTGTGCGCCTTTGTAAAAACTGTACCGGGCGCTCGGGCAAAAATGAAAAGGTTTTAAGTGAAGTTTCATGGCATTCTTAAATCGGATTTTTTTAACATGACTTAACTATCGAAAGTTCTTTCAAATTACCTAAAAGCAAATTATAAGTTCAACCCCGCCTGGTTGCGGCGGGGCAAAGGACACAAAGAAAAACTAATACTTTATTAATAAAACCTGTTGTGCGAATTAGAATAGCATATTTGTTAATAGCTGTAAAACTTTAAAAGTAGGTCGTTCCTATGGAACTTTTACTAACATAGAAATTCATTTTTTCTACAAATAGACCATTCCTATCGGAATTTTTTATTTCGTCCTGTAAGGACGTTCTATTTGTAGAACAAAAAGCACAATAGTTTTCAAGAAGCTCCATCGGAGCGGCCTATTGTAAAAATTTAGGTGGAATTATTTTGTTTCTATTTTTTCTAATTCGCACAACGGGTTAATAAAAAAAAAGCTTTCTGCGTTCTCTGCCCGCTATCAGCGGGGTTTAAATATTTTCGAGGCCGATCCCTTGCCCCATATAGCCTGGAAAAAACTTAGAGGCAATCTCTACGTTTTGGGTTGTAAAGAATAACGTCAGTGCGATATTAGAAAGGGAGCTTAATTAGAGTTTGTCTCGAAAGTCCTGCGAAGCTGTCATTCTGAAGCGCTCTTTGATGTTGTAAATCCCGTGCATCGGGGATGACATCCACGAACTTATAGGCACAGTGAACCTTATTTATAACAAACCACATTCAGCTTTTAAGCCCCTGTTCTAAAATCAACGTCAATATTTCTGCCGGGGTTTGGGCATCAAACAGATCGCTTACCAGGCTTTCATCAGAGGCCAATTTGGCAATGTCCGCTAAAAGGGTTAAATGGATGCCGGGATTTTCTGCCGGGTTTAACAAAATAAACAGCAAACGCACCGGTTCCGGCTCCTCAGGATGCAGGATCAACGGCTTATTTGTCCGTACAATAATACAGATTTCTTTTTTCAGGTCTTTAAAAAAGGCATGCGGTACGGCCACATTATTCCCAAGTACAAAATATGGGTTGGCCGCCGATTCCTTAAAATGGTTTAAGACGATTTCTGTATTTAGCAGAGGGTGTTCCTTCAATGCAGGTGGCAATACAGTTTGCAAAAGATTTTCCATATTGGGCGCGTCAATATCTATAAAAATATGCGCCGGATCGATGGCCTCGGACAAGTGGTGTGCCAATTGTTTGTAAAATAATACATCGCCTTTAATATCTTTTTCAAAATGCTTTAAACTAAATTTTTCGCCGTTAAAACTAATTAGCGGAAACATTTCTTTTGAAATTGTTTTGGGCTTGTTAAGCGATAGCAAAACCTCTTTGCTGTGCAGGTCATACGCAACCTGTGATGGTTTTTCCAGGTGGGTCCAGATCGGTGTGCCGCTACGCTTATGCGGCTTTTCGGTTTCGGAGTGTGCCGGGGACCAACGGAATAAATATTTGGGCTTAACGAGATCAGACCATTTTTCGCAGACAAGCTGGTTTAAATCGCGGTTATCGGTAAGCGCAAGGATGTTCCCGATTCGATTGGCCACCTCTTCGGGGATGGAGTCGGTGGTGGTCGCGTTGCCTAAATAGGCGGTAAAACCATTTTCCCGGGCATCTTTTACGGCATCCTGGTTTAGGTCGATCAATACACAGAGGTCGCCGTTGTGTTTCTGGATAAACCGGGCAATACGCTGGGCAAAAGAGTGGCAGCCAACAATCAGCCAGCCTTTTTTGGGCGGCGCTTTCACTTTAAGCACGCGCGCCACTTTGCTGGAAAGAAAGCCCTGTATTAAAATACTGGCGCCGATTACGCTAAAAGTGAAGGCTTCAAGAAAGGCGGCATCTTTATTCCCACCAAGGGTTAGCTCCAAAGTGAACAGGGAGGCCATCGAACCCGCCACAACGCCACGTGGGGAAAGCCACGATAAAAAGCCGCGTTCCCGCCAATTTAAACTACTGCCGGACGCGCTAAAAAGTATGCCGGCCGGGCGTATTAAAAAAAGCACAACCGCTACCAGGATTATTCCCTTCCAGCCCAGGCTTAAAAAGGATTCCAGTTTAAGGTTGGCGGCCAGCAGAATAAATAAAACACCGATGGCCATTTCCGTCAGTTCGGATTTAAATTGTTTGATGTTTTTTAAGTCTGCCGGTTTTTTCCATCCTAAAATAAGGCCGGCGATAACAACCGTAAGTATGCCCGCTTCATGGGCCAGCGCGTCGGAAATGGCAAAGAGGAAAAGGGCAGATGCCAGTACAAAAATATTGACCTGGTCTTCCGGCACCCAACGCCGTTTTAGCAAAATATAAATAACCAAACCGCCGATCGTGCCCAATCCTAAACCAATTAATAAGCGTAAACTAAATTGTGCCAGATGGTTTAAAAAATGGCCGTCGATACTTAACCACTCAAAACATAGGATGGCAATAAACACACCGATGGGATCGATCAGGACACCTTCCCAATGTAAAATTTTATGCAGGTTTTTCTTTACTTTTATGCGTTGCAGCAAAGGGCCGATCACCGTTGGGCCGGTTACTATAACCAGGCTTCCCGCCAAAATTGAGAAAGGAATGGAATAATCAAAAATAAAATAGACCGCCGCCGCAGAACCAATCCAGGTAACCAGTACGCCTATCGATAGCAGCCGTGTAACCACCCGGCCCACTTTTTTAAAATCCATTGGGTTTAAGGTTAAGCCGCCCTCAAATAAGATGGTGGCAATGCTAAGGGCGATAATAATGCGCAAGCCCTGGCCCAAAGAGGCGCTGTCCACCAGGCCGCTCACTTCAGGGCCAAGCAGGATACCGCCAAGTAACAAAGGGGCAATGGCCGGAAAACGCAAACGCCGGGCCACAACCGATAAAGCGACGCCAAAAAAAATGGCAAAAACGATCGTAGATAAACGGGTATATAAAATATCCATAAAAAAGCAAGTTCCTATTTATTTATAAAGGTCCGATGTGTAATAGTGTGGCTAATTATGTCGATCCCGAATCATAATCATAATCATAATCATAATCGTGCATCCCCACCGCTATATTTGACATAATAATGGGCATGAAAATAAGAGAAACGCCAAAATTTTATTTGGCGCCAAATAAAATGAGAAAATTGTTTAAGCCGTTGTGCGAATTAGAACGAATAGAGACAAAATAATTTCAACTAAATTCCTACAATAGGGCGCTCCGATGGAGCTTTATGTAAACTATTGGGATTTTTAGACTACAAATAGAACGTCCTTACAGGACTAAATAAAAAATTCCGATAGGAATGACCTGTTTGTAGAAAAAATGAATATCTATATTAGTAAAAGTTCCATAGGAACGACCTGTTTTTTAATTTTTACAAGTATTGTCAACATATTTGCTGTTCTCATTCGCACAATGGGTTATTTAGTATTTGTCTAAATTTACATCTTGGTTGTCATCCCGGATCCCCGGGATTTACAATTTGAACGAAACGCTTTGGAGAGAATTGTCCTATTAATGCCGGGATTTTTCTCTCCGTTATACTACGCTCAAAATGACACATTTATGTGTGAATTATAGACAGAAACTTTTTTCTAAAACCAGGCTCAGGCTTCTTTGGGCGCCAGGCTGTAGCGCAGCACAAAATACCCAACAATTCCCGATACAAGTGTTCCTAAAATAATTCCGAGGCGCTCGTCAAATAAAATTTTTACCCCGGTCTCTTCAAATGCAAGCGAGCCAATAAACAGGCTCATGGTAAAACCGATGCCGCAGAGGGCCGCCGTACCATATAACGCGCCCCAGCTCATCCCTTTAGGCAAGCCGGTTAATTTTAATTTTATTCCCAGCCAGCAAAAACCAAAGACCCCCACTTGTTTGCCGATAAATAAACCTAGGGCGATACCAAGCGGCACATTATGGAAAATTTGCTCGGCCCCCAATCCGGCAAAGTTGATGCCGGCGTTTGCAAATGCAAAAACGGGCAAAACAAAAAAGGCCACGGTAAAATGGAGGTCGTGCTCCATACTTTTTAATGGTGACTGGGTTGGATCGGTCTTGGATTTTATGGGGATAAACATGGCCAGGACAACGCCTGCCAGTGTTGCATGCACACCCGATTTTAGCACCGCCACCCACATTATAACGCCGATTAAGACATACATGCTTTTTGACTCGACATGCCGTTTATTTAAAAATGCCAGGATTAAAATGCAAGTTGCCGCAACCAAAAGGGCAGCCATAGAAATTTTTGTTGTGTAAAACAGGGCGATGATAACAATGGCGCCGATGTCATCAAAAATGGCCAGGGAAGTAAGAAATATTTTTAAGCTGATGGGCACGCGTGAACCAAGTAAAGATAAAATACCCAACGCGAAGGCAATATCTGTGGCCGTTGGGATAGCCCAACCTCTCATGGCAACAGGATCGTTACTGTTAAAATAAATATAAATTATTGCAGGTATGGCCATACCGCCAATAGCGCCGATACCAGGCAGGATAATATTGCGTTTATCGGAGAGCTCGCCTTCGATCAGTTCCCTTTTTAACTCCAGGCCGACCAGAAAAAAGAATATGGCCATCAACCCGTCGTTTATCCAAAGCAATAAAGGCTTGGCAATTTCCAGAGGGCCTATGCGCAGGTGGACTGGCGTATCGATAAATAGATTATAATAGACAGAAAGCGGGGAGTTGGCAAGTATCATCGCCAGTACCGTAACGGCCATAAGCAGTATGCCGCCGCTGGATTCCATCTTAAAAAAGTTCTTGATTATTGACTCTTTGGTGCTGTTCATCTGTACCCCTTTGGTTTTTATTTATACTTTTATTTGATTTAAAAAATTGAAGAAGGGCCTGAATGGTGGTTTTAATTATTTTCTTCCATCCAGGTAAGCGCTTCGAAAACTTTGGAATGGTTGCCTGAGAAAATCAGGGTATCAAAGTTTTCAATTACCAGTTCTTTAAGAGAGTCGGTTATAATTTTACCATTCCGGATAACGCCGATAATATGTGCACCATCGTACTTAAATGGCTCAATATTCATAATTTTTTTTGAAATATGTTTGGAGTGCGGGCTTATAAAAAACAGTTCGTTGTCTTGTTGGATAAAATCAATCATGGCAATTTTCCACGTATCCTGTTGGCCTTCTTTAAAGAAAAAGCGGTAATGTTCTTTCCGTAACAGGTTTGTCTGGATGCGTGCCACGTGGTCCGGCATATTATAAAATTTGAGTATATGGTGGAGAAAAATCAAAGAGGTTTCCATGTCCTGGGAAAGCACAAGGTCGGCCCCGGCAGCATAAAGTTTTTCCACCTGGCTTAAAAAATTAACACGGACAATAATTTTAATTTTCGGGTTTAAACTTTTTGCAAGGCTAACAGCCCTTTCCGATGCTTTAAAATCATTCATCGCGATCACCAATAAAGAGGCTTGGCCGATGCCCATCAATTTCATGTTTTCCCGCCGGTCGATATTGCCAAAATAAATAGGCTCGCCGAGGGACTTATATTTTTTTATGGTGGCCGGGTTCATCTCCGCGATGAGATAGGGAATATTTAAAAGCTTTAATATACGCGCAATATTTTGGCCGTTTAAACCAAATCCGGCGATTATTGTTTGGTTGGCCGGAAATTTTTCGGGTAAATTATTTGCCTTGCTTTGCAGGCTTTTATGCCCGGAAATTTTTTTGCCAAGCCTTAATGCAAACGGAATGGTAAACATACTTAAGATAGCGGAAGAGAGCAGGATCATATTTACATCTTCATCAAAAAGGGCATAATCCTGTGCAACTTTTAAAAGGATAAATGAGAATTCCCCAATATGCGCTACCCCAAAAGCTGTGGCAATCCCTGTGTTTAGCGGGTGCCCGGATACTAAAAACAAAGTAAAAACCAGGATGATTTTAACGGTGATAATTATAAGGGTAAACAGCACAATTTCAGAAATATTTGCCCAAAAAAAGGAGACATTTACAAACATCCCGATGGATATAAAAAAGATGGAATTAAAAATATGCCGTGATGGGATTATATCGGTGTTAATTTGATGGGCATATTTGGAGCCGGAAATAGCTATGCCGACGATAAACGCGCTCATGGCCAGCGAAACGCCTAAATTATGTGCAAAGATAGCAATCCCAAATAAAAATACAAAAACAGTCACCATCAATAAATCGGGGATGCGCATTTTTAATATAAGGTCAAATATTTTAGGCAGGATCAATTTACTCAGGACATAAATCAGTAAAACGCTACCTATGGCCAACAGGATTTTAAATAAGATTGATAAACCGGGCGCCTCGCTGAGTTGATCGATAATTGGAATAAAAATCATCGCCGGGATTAGGATTGCATCCTGAAATAGTAAGATTCCGGTCATCTTTAATCCGGGAGGAGAGTTGAGCTCGTCTTTATCCTGAAGCAGTTTTAAGACAATGGCCGTGCTGCTTAGGGCCAGGATAAACCCCCCAAGCAAAGCTTGTTGCATGTTCAATCCATACAAAGAGAGCAAAAGGGCAAAAACCAGCCAGCTTGTTACTACCTGAAGGCCGCCAAAAAATAAAAAATCATAAAGCATCCTTTTGATTTTTTCAACGGAGAATTCCAGGCCAATGGTAAACATAAGCAAAATAATCCCGATTTCGGCCAGAATTTCGATCTCCGAAATTGACTCTACAAGTTGCAAAGCCGATGGGCCAATGATAATTCCTGTCACTAAAAAACCTATTACGGGCGGTATCCGTAATTTAGATAAGGTTAAGATTATCAGGATAGCTAAAAATAAAATCAGGATGATGTCGTTTAGTAAAATCATGTACTAATATAAAATAAGCCGGGATTTATAAAAAATAATCTGACTTGGGGGTCGTAATCTTAGTTGTAAAGAAGCACGGCAACCAATATGTTTGGGGGCTGACAATAATAAATAAAATAAAAATTTTTATGGCAATTCATCATTTATATAGGCAAATTTAACTTCAGGCACAGCATGATTGCATATCAGCCGGACAGGACTAAATAGAGTCTGTCCATAAAGTCGCGACTTGCTGTCATTCTGAATCGTTCTTTGATGCCTGCCCCGCAAAAGGCGGTGGAAGAATCCCTTGACAAAAAGGTGGGTTCCTTCTCTACACCCTGAAAAACCAGGGTTTCGCTCAGGTTGTAAATCCCGAGGCTCGGGGATGACATCTACAAAGTCTGGGCACCTTTTTCTCTTCTTCTTAACTTTAGAGACAGACACTAAATAAAACTATTTGCAAAGTGGATGGTAAAAATTATGGCACAAAAAACAAAAGGTCAGTTAGAGGCTGAGATTAGCTCGGCTATTACAAAATTTGAAAAAGAGCATTTAGGGCGTGGGCCAAAAGAAGCCAACACATTTATTATCGAAGATATGATTCTTGTTCGGCTAAAAGGTATCCTTACGCCTGCCGAAGAAAAACTGGCTGCGGACCATGAAGGCGCGCAACTTATCAAGCAGATGCGCCGCCGGTTGATTGAAAGCTCCAGCACCCTTCTTGAAGAGATAATCCAAAACACAACAGGACTGAAAATTAAAAGCCTGCACACAGATATTAGCTCAAAAACAGGCGAGCGTATTTTTGTGTTTTGTTTAGAGAATAACCTAAATCAAACTTTAAGCGATGCGATTAATTTGAAAAAGTAACTATTTATTCTTAGCTTTGGCTCAACCAGTAGGTAAATCACAAAGCAACTTTTTGCTGGGTGCATTACAGACTGTACAAATACTCTGGTAGATATTTAGATGGCCTGAAAAAGCCCGCTAATCTGTAAGCCAGCGCAATAATCTTAAATAAGATATGCGCTGGCTTTTTTTATGCCCATATTTTATAAAACGTTTCATAAAATTTTGGAGGTATAAAATGAATCAAGAGACTCAATTAGAGCAAAAACCTAAAAAGGAAGTTAACGGCGTTTGGGTACTCGGACTGTTTGTATTGTTACTTGTAGGCGTAATGGTTATGCACACATTGCGTTCCTGAGTTGATGTGCGGTAGATTTTATTACATGTGCGTTTTTCTAATTTTAACTAAATGGGATTGCAGGAAAAAGTGGTCTAAGCGATCGGGGTAATAGATGAAATTTGCAAAGGAAATAGAACATCTTAATGGGTGTGTCCCAACAGATACGCCTTTTATTAATTTATTTTTAGATACGCGTTCAACAGATATGGGTAGGCGAAACTGCGATGTTTTTCTTGAAGCAAACTATTCTTTCCTGCATTGCGAATTCCTCGTAAATGGTGGCGATATAGATTCATTTATCAAGAGTTGGAAAATGGTTAACGATATATTGAACAATGTCATGCCCGATGGGACAGAAGGATTGACATTGATGTTGCGACTTGATCCCGAATATGACTTTATTTTTATCAACCACTTTCCCTTTCCGCTGGATAATAAGATTATTGTGGACGGAACACCGCAAATCTGTTATTTACTTGAATTGTTAAATCAGAAAACAATCATTTAAAGTGATAACACACTATGGCCGTACTCAGTAAATCGAAACAGCTTAAAAAAGACCTGAGCTTATTTAATATTTATACAATTGCCACAGGCGCTACCATCGCATCCGGTTTTTTTTTATTGCCCGGGCTTGCATTTTCACAAGCAGGTCCGGCAATGGTGTTAAGCTATTTAATTGCCGCCATTCCTGTTATTCCCGCTTTATATAGTAAGGCCGAACTGTGCACGGCTATGCCGCGCGCCGGTGGGGTTTATTTTTTTTTAGACCGCAGCATGGGGCCGTGGATGGGGACAATCGGTGGTTTGGGGACCTGGCTTGTCTTAATGTTTAAAACGGCTTTTGGGCTGATCGGTATTGGGGCATATTTAAGATTGTTTTTGCCGCAGGTTGAGATGTTGCCCCTTGCCATCGGGTTTGCACTTGTTTTCGGGATTATAAATTTATTTGGCGCAAAAAAATCCGGCTCGTTGCAAAGTGTTTTAGTTGTCGGCCTTTTGTTGATTTTAAGCTATTTTTCAGTTTCCGGGATTTCAGAAATTGACTATCAAAATTTTGACGGATTTCTGGATGAAGGTTTCCATTCTGTTTTTGCCACGGCAGGATTGGTTTATGTAAGTTATGTCGGTTTATCGAAAGTGGCCAGTATCTCCGAGGAAGTAAAGAATCCCATAAAAAATATCCCGAAGGCCATGTTTCTTGCCTTTGGGACGGCTTTGCTGATTTATGTTGTGGGCACTGTAATTATGATTGGAACGGTACCTGCGCAAAGTTTACAAAACAGTTTAACACCGGTGGCAACGGCAGCAAAAATATTTATGGGGCAGTCCGGGGTGCTCATCATGTCGGTTGCGGCAATATTTGCATTTTTTTCTGTGGCCAATGCAGGTATTCTCAGTGCTTCGCGTTATCCTTTGGCCCTAAGCCGTGATCATTTATTGCCTCGTTTTTTTGGTGTCTTCACCAAACACAAAACCCCGTCAAATTCTATTTTTGTTACAGTTGCGTTTATAATTATAATCCTTGTTTTGTTTAATCCCGTAAAAATTGCCAAGCGTGCAGGTTCGTTTCAACTGCTCCTTTTCTCCCTAAATTCGTTGGCTGTAATTGTGATGCGTGAAAGCCGGATCGAGTCATACGATCCGGGTTTCCGGTCGCCGCTTTATCCCTGGATGCAAATCTTTGGTATTGTTTCGCCCATCTGGCTTATAATCGAAATGGGTTGGATGTCCTCATTATTTACAGTGGCATTATTTGGGCTTGGCACATTTTGGTATTTTTATTATGGCCGGAAAAGGGTCGTACGGAACGGGGCCATCTATCATATTTTTGCACGTCTTGGCCAGCAGCGGACAGGTGGGGTTGAGTCTGAGCTTAGATCGATTTTAAACAAAAAGGGCCTGCGGGATGATGACCCCTTTGATGTGCTAGTGGCCAGGGCAAAATTTCTTGATATTAAGACGCGGCTTTCGTTTGAAGAACTTGTTGAAAGGGTTTCCGGGTTCCTTTCAAATAAACTGGATGTTGAGTCAAAAGAGTTAAAGCAGGCCTTTATAAGGGGTACAATGGTTGGAGCAACGCCCATGGCCAGGAATGCTGCCTTGCCACATATCCGGCTGGCAGAAATTCAACATTCTGAACTAGTGATGGTCCGTTGTAAAAATCCGGTATTTATAAATATAGATAATGGTTTTATGGGGACTAATTCGGGACCCGAAGCCATTCATGCCTTTTTCTTTTTAGCAAGCCCGGACCGGGACCCGGCACAGCATTTACGTATACTTGCCCAAATTGCACGCCATATTGACGATGAAAAATTTATCGGCAATTGGCTTGCAGCCCAAAGTGAGCCGGAAATTAAAGAATTGCTCCTGAGAGAAGATCGCTATATTTCACTGCAATTAAAACCAGGCTCAAAAACCGGGACGTTAATAGGTTTAAAAATTAAAGAAATTAATTTACCCGAAGAAACCCTGGTGGCCATCATCCATCGTGATGGGCAAATAATTGTGCCCAAGGGGCATACCGTCCTCAAAGAACAAGACCGACTTACCATTATCAGTAACTCCCGTGCCATAAGGGGCCTTTATGATAAGTTTAGCGCAGAGACAATATAATCGATTTATATGTAGGAATGGGTAAGGCCATTGTAATTTAATACGCCGTTAATTTATAGAAAACCGAATTTTTTCTATGAGGTTCATAAATTCCTGAAATTGAACCGGCTTACTAATAATTGCAGTGGCTTTTTTCACAACCTTGTTTATTTCGGAAGTGACTTCGTAGCCTGTGATAAAAATAAACGGTGTATGATCATTGGTTTCTTGTAATTTGGTAAAAAAGGCCGTGCCACTCATCACTGGCATGTTGATATCCGAAACAATTATATCGTAGTTGTTTTGCTCGGTTAAATGTAGCGCCTCAAGGCCATTTTCAGCCCCATCACAATTAAATCCTTTTAGCTCGAACATCTCGATAAATGTTTCCAGGATTGGCTGTTCATCATCTACAATTAAAATTTTATTTGCTGTTGTGTTGGAAGAATATTCCATTTTTTATTTATCCTCATCCTTGAGTTTAATAAATATGAGAAAATTACTTCTCATTCCAACCAATAATCGGAATATGAAAAAGATAGTTAAAAATTTAAGATGAGTGGTCGTTTTTAATCCAAAGTATTACTCCTTCGGCAAGTATTTTCTATAATACTCGCGATGTTTACTGTCAAAACGCACAAGTTCTTCGAGGGCTTTAAAATTGCCTGAAAACAAGGCGGCCAATTCTTTGTAGTGTGCTTCAAAAAATATGCGTAAATAGCGATTGTTTGGTTGGGACACCACTACTTTTCTCATGCCTTCCAGTATCTTCTGGGCATACTTAGAGGCCTCTTTCATATTCCCTTCCTGGTATAAATAAAGCGCTTCAAAGAAATCAGGCTTTGCCTCGCGCAGAGGCCGGGTACGAATATGGGTTATCATCTGGACGTATTCACTTCTTTGGTTCCAGCCACGGGCATAATCGCTTAACACACCCTGGTTGGCTATATCCAGTGCATTGTCATAAAGTGGTGAACCGAGCAGCAGGCCATAAGTATCCAGTTCCCCGGCCAAAATCATATTCGCATAAAAATCCAGGAAATGTGTGATGGGGTCAAACTGTCCTTTACTATGGCTAAAAGGCGAACTGTCCTCATAAGGGAATTCCCAGACTTTATCATAAAAATTTTCACCTGATTGGCTGGAAATTACAAATTGTGTCTTATATATTTTTTCGTAGGTTTTTTTTTGTACAGTCTCAACAATCACTTTTACATTACAGACAACATCTGTTTCGTATTCATCATCGATCCATTCATACCCGTTAAAATATTGTTCAATTTTTTCACCAAGGTTAATCAGTGCAGATTGGTCATCATCGGGCAGGTGGCCATATTCCACTGACACGGTAACATTGAGTACTTGTGCGGATAAAAAGTTTGCACACAGGATTAGTCCTAATAATATTTTCATTTTTTCTCCAGTATCTGCCCAGGTCCTGGTTGAACTGCCCTGGCATGTGTTTGTAATTTTATTTGAGATGGATCTTCGGTACGCGTTGTGTTGGCCAACAGGTTACTTCGTAGGGAATAGTCTTTAGCTGTCGTGAAATGCTTATAATCGAAATATGTTCACTCCCTTGTTTGCCAAACAGGACCACTTCATCACCAACGGATATATTTGAAGCGTCCCCTAAATGTACTAAAATTTGATCCATACAAACAGTACCAATTACAGGGTATCTATTTTTATTGATAATAACCTCGCCCTTATTGGTCAACTTCCTGTTATAACCATCGGCATAGCCCACAGGTACAACTGCAATTTTTGTTTTTGAGGAGGTATAAAACCGCCGGTTATAACTTACAGGTTCGTTCTCTGCAACTTCTTTGATCAGGGCCACGGCAGAGCGAAAACGCATCACTTCCTGTAAATCCCAATCTGTCTTAAATAAATGTGAAGGCGGGTTGCCATAAAGCATAACACCGGGGCGCACCATATCAAAATAAGTTTCGGGAAATTTCATTATCGCCGCAGAATTTGCCAGATGAAATAGGATTGAGGCTGCATGTTTTTTTTGAAGGTAATCACGCATTTTATTAAAACGGTTAAGCTGCAAATCCGTATATGCAGTATCCGCCTCATCCGCGCTGGAAAGGTGTGAATAAACCCCTTTTAGATTAATCCATTTGCTTTTTGCTGCCTGTTCATAAGCAGCTTTAAAAGGATCGGGATAAAAACCGACCCGGTTCATGCCGGTATCAAGTTTGAGATGTACATTTACGATTTTATTTTGGTTTTTACATAATTTTTCTAATGTATTAATTTGTTCTTTACTAGTAATGGTCAGGTCAAGATTATAATCCAAAAAATAATGAAAATTTTGTGAAAGCTGCGCCCCAAATACAAGAATTGGTATTTCTATACCAGCTTTTCTTAACTCGATTCCTTCTTCGTGGAAGGCAACGCCAAAATAATCTACCCCTTCATCCCGTAGTGTTTTGGCAACTTCGATACTCCCATGCCCATACGCATCGGCCTTTACCACGGCCATTACTTTTGCCGGATACGTTTTTTGCCGGATTAAATTAAAGTTGTGCAGCAGGTTTTTGTGATTGATTTGAAGAAATGTTGGGCCCATTTTTACCACGTATAGGAGTTAGCAATATCTGCAACGGTGCGGCCTTTAAAAATTGTGCTTACTTCAGTGCCGTTAACCAGATATTCAGAAATAGTTGGTCTCAAATTATAGTTGGATGCCAGGGCCTGTCCATAAGCGCCGGCACTTCCCACTGCAATCTTCTCTCCTGCCGGGATATCCTCGATGGTAATATTTTTGGCGAGGAAATCACCACTCTCACAAACCGGGCCAACAATATCTGCCGTAATCGAATTATATTTGCCTTTTTCCAATGGTACGATCTGGTGATGTGCCTGGTATAAACTGGGGCGGATCAGATTGTTAATTGCACCATCAACTACCATAAATTGTTTGAGCGGTGTATGTTTCCGGATTAAGACTTTACTTACAAGCAGGCCTGCGCTGCCAATTATGGAACGTCCAAGTTCTACAAATAATTTTAGCTTGAGCCCGGAAAAACTTGCAAGATATTGTGGCAATATTGTATCGATAAATGTGCGTGGCGCCTGGGCATTGGTAAGAGGATCGTCATAATTGATGCCAATCCCACCACCAAGGTCAAGAAATTTTATGATTATATTTTTTCTGGCGAGACGCTGGATAAATGTTTTTAGATATTCACCTGTTGCCTTAAACGGTGAGGCTAAACTTATTTGGGAGCCGATGTGCACATGTATGCCATCGGCGATAATATTTTTATACTTTTGTGTTTCAATATAAAGCTCGAACGCCTGCTCGGTTGAGATGCCAAATTTATTTTTATGTAATCCTGTTGAAATATATGCGTGTGTTTTAGCCTCAATATCGGGGTTGATGCGAATCGCGATTCTTTGTGTATTCTGTTCTTTTCGGGCAATATCCGCTACAATTTTTAGTTCCTCGCCGGATTCGATATTGATGGAATGAAGGCCTTTTTGGATGGCTTCACGGATTTCCTCTTTTGTTTTGCCAACACCTGCAAATACTGTTTTATCAGCAGGGAAACCTGTTTTCTCCGCAAAATACAACTCGCCACCGGAGACAATATCCGCGCCAAATCCCTGTGCTTTTATCAGCTTCAAAATACTGGGATTGTAATTGGCTTTAAGCGCGTAATATGGCATAAAATCAACGGAACTATCTTGCTTTGCCGCTTGCCAAACTGCCTGGCAGTTATATTCAATTTCGGATTTACTGTAAAGATAAAAAGGCGTAGGTACAGTTTCTGAGAAAGTTGTGACGTCTATATCCTCACAAAATAGTCTATTATTTTTAAAATAAAATGGTGGTCTCATACTATTTTTTTTATTGATGTTTGTGTTGGGGTAGTATTATTTCTGAACCAACTTAAGCAGAAGGGGGAATTTTATCAATTTGTGAAAATT
Organism: Calditrichota bacterium; assembly: GCA_024277115.1. Taxonomy (GTDB): domain Bacteria; phylum Calditrichota; class Calditrichia; order Calditrichales; family J004; genus JABFGF01. Next base: position 95,474 of record JAJRVW010000222.1, on the reverse strand, counting down.
AATTTATTTGTGCGGGCTTAAATCTCTATGGAATAGATGCGCATTTTCTCGCGCAGGGTTGTTCGTGATATATCAAGAATTTCGGCAGCTTTTGATTTGTTGCCATTTGTACGGACCAACACATGCTGGATATGGATTTTTTCTAACTCTTTTAAAGAACAATTTCCAAGAAACTCGCTATTATGCCTGTTGTTTGAATCGTTTTGCAAGTTTGCCGGTAAATCTTCCGCAATAATCTGATTTGTGGTACTTATAATTGTGGCGCGCTCGATGATGTTTTTGACCTCCTTAATATTACCGGGCCAGTTGTATTCGTTCATCATCTGCATGGCCACCGGCGAGATGGCGGAGATTTCCTTTCCCAGCTGATTGTTGTAATATTGTAGGTAATAATTGGAAATATGCTCGATATCTTCACGTCTGTCACGCAGGGGAGGCAAATGGATTTCAAAAGCCTTTAATCTGTAAAAAAGACCAGAGTTAAAGTTTTGGTGACGCACAAACCATTCCAAGTCATGTTCGGTAATGCCAATAACGCGTACATCACTTTCGTTGATTTGGTTTGATCCCAACTTGCTGTAAACCCGTCCTTCTAAAAACAGGATCAATTTATTTTGCACATCAATCGGGAGCTTCTCAATATTTCGTAAAACAAGCGTCCCCATCTTATATTTTTCCAACAAACCAGCTCGTTTTGGGCCATATATTTCCGTTTCGCCTTCAACGCCAAACAGGTCGCCTAAAAGCTCATTGGTTGTGGCGCCCTCACAATTTTTAATATGAAAGCGGTTCATGGCCAGGCCATTTTTTTTATGGATTAATTGGGCGCACAAACTTTTACCGGTGCCTATTTCGCCACGGATAAGGCAGGAGGCGGATTTTGTTTTACTGACAATCTCAATATATTTATTAACGCCTTTTATACTACTGTGCGTGCCTACCAGGTTCGACAGGCCAATGGAGGTAACCTGGTTTTGGCGCAAGTGGGTAAAACGATGGTTCGAGGAATAGACCCTGTACTCTTCCACAAGTTCCGTCATACTTTCTTTGGCGGCAGCGCGGGTGACCACTTTAAACAGGTTTACATTAAGGATGTCATCAATTTCTTTTGAGAGCGGCGAATCGCTAATAAATATAAACTGGAAAAAATAGTGGTGCTGCATTTGTTCAAACACCCAATGCGGGATGGCCAGCCAATCCTGCTTAAGGTCAATCACAAAAAGATCGTAATAGTTTTGAAAAATATGACGGCGGTTAGCCTCGGCATGGCCCATCATATCGATGTTACAACCATTGGCACCATCAGATTTTAAAAACTCACTGAACTCGCTTAGATGATCAGAAATAAAAATAATTTTTGTTTGCATACACTCGTCATATCCCTAAAGCATTGGGGAAATTGCTTTAAGTATGTTAAAAACCTTCTACCTTCAATAATTTTTTCTTTGGCCTGTACAAAAAAATATTAATCATTTTGCCATGAATTTAGCCTCGTCCTTCATATTTCGGCGACAATACCGGGCACTCAAGCGGAAAAAAGACTTTTTTTCTTTTTTGTATTTTATTTGAAATGATTAAAAGCGGAAGCTTTTTTAATGGATGATTTATGACTTAACGAGGGAAATACGTGGCATTTTGAAGTATTATGTGTTTTTATGTGGAAAATAATTAAAGTTTTAATTTTATGACTGTGGTTTCATTAGCTTATCAATTTCTGCTTTAACCCGTTCACCGGCCCGGCCGTCCAATCCCGTAAAAAAGTAGTTTTTGTACTCGTCCAATTTTTGTTTCATCTCTGCCGTGGGGTTAAGCGCATTCTCAACCGCCGGGATTAAATCTTGCGGGTTGTGCATGTGCGGGAATGCCCCTTTAAGCCACTCGGCCGGATCGATGGAGAGGACTTCCATGCCATCGCTGTGTTTTAGTTTTTCATGGGGCAGAACATAAATAATACCATGTTTGCCCAGCGCCAGAAACTCATTTATCACGCTGGAGGTATCGCTGATAAGTGTATCGGCGAGATAAAGATAGGGGTAAATATCAAAGTCTTCCTCGGCGATAAGGCAGACATCTTTGTGTGTTCTGGCCAGCTTTTCATAAAATTTATGCTGGGAATGCGAAGCGTATTTACCGCCCCAACTGTACGGGTGCAGTTTTATCAGCAGATTATATTTGGGCAAAAGTTCAGTGATTTTCCCCTCGACATATTTTATACAACTGGGTTTGTATGAGGGCGCGAACAGCACTGTTTTCTTATTGGGGTCCAGCCCGGTTTGTTTATAAAGCCTGGCATTGTCGTAAAAACCTTCCCAAAAAAAAGGGTCCAGCTTTGGGATGCCGTGGATATAAAAATCGGCGCAATTTTCCATGTGGATGCTTTTGATATAATCATACCAATATGGACCTTCTAAAAAAACGTGGTAATGAAATCCCTTTTGGCGGGCAATGTTACGGATGCGCAGGGTTTTGATTCCCACGCCGTGGTCCATGTGCGCGCGGATTGTATCGCCGTAGCGTTCTGGATTTTTTAGGGCGTCACCGCAGACAACCAGGTCAAAACCGGATACATCATCGGTAAATTTAAGGTTGTGTTTTTTCAGGCGCTGTTCGATTTCATTTTTTTGTTTGATGAGAAACAGGCCTAAAAAGCGTTTATGGTCTTTGCCCACGTTAAAATAAATATCATAATCCGGGTCTTTTTTTAATTCTTTATAGACGGGATAAAGGGAGTTAAAATAATACTCTTTTTTCAGGTCGAACAATACTTTGATCATGCTTTGGGGTTTCCATTATTTTTTAAAATTGAACGGAAAGAATTTACGGATAAATATTTTATAACCCAATTATTGCCTTTAACCGGGAAATTGAATGAGCAAACGGTTTTGGCTAATCATTTTTTTTTGTTAGATTGCTGTTGTCTAAATCAATTTCCACCTACAATATGCTAAATCCTTCTATTAATATTTGGGGCAATAAAATGAATTATATGATTATTTTATTTTTGTTTATAGGAATCTCTTTTGCAAAAGAAAAAACGGTTCAATCAAAAGTTGTGGAGGCTACCGTTTTTAAAGACCGGGCCATGGTTACACGAACGGCAACGGTTAATTTGACCAAAGGCATGAATACGATCATATTTCCAAACCTTACAACAGATATTCGTGACGCCTCGGTAACAATCTCTTTGCAAGGGAGCGATGCAAAAATTCTTGATGTTAAAGTCGAGCGAAAATTTACGACGAAAAGCAGGAAAAAAGATGTGGAAGAAATCAAACAGAAAATAGAATCCCTGTCCAATCAGAAGCAGAAAATCCGTAATAAAATCTCGGTGTTTAACAGTAAAAAGGATTTTATCGAGTCACTCAAGGCCGAATCAATAAAATACGCCAATCAAAAAATACTGTTAAATACGTCTTCTACAAAAAAATGGTCCAATCTCTTATCTTTTGTCGATACAAACCTGAGCGCCGTTTACAACGGTATTTATGATCAGGAAGTGTTAAAAAAAGAAATTGATAAGGAAATAAAAAAGCTTAAACAACCCCTGGGGCAATTTAACGGGGCACAACGGACGGATTACAAAATAATAATTGCTAAGATTAGTTCTGACCGGAAGCAAAGCTTAAAAGTACGCCCGTCATATCTTGTAAATAACGCCAGTTGGTATTCCATGTACGATGCGCGTGTTTCCTCAGCAGAGAAAGAAGTTGAGCTTACATATTATGGCATGGTGCGGCAAACAACAGGGGAAGATTGGAACGATGTAAAGCTTACCTTTTCAACGGTCGACCCTGTTTCGGTTAAATCATTGCCAAAACTGGAAGACTGGTTTTTGGATGTGCGGCCGCTTCCCCAAAAAAATAAAAAGAAAAATATCCGAAGTATCAGTAATTCAAATATTCAGGTTGATTATGATCAAAACTGGGGCTTGCCGGATGGGAAGGGGGCAATCGCCGGATATGTAAGCGATGCAGCTACCGGTGAACCACTTGTCGGCGTTAATATTGTTTTAACCGGTTCGCTTTTGGGTATTTCTACCGATCGGGATGGTCGATTTTACATTGCCAATGTTCCTGCAAAAAATTATACGGTAAAAGTAACTTATATCGGTTATCAGGATACACAAATAAAAATGGAGGTGTACAACAAACACACGGCCAATATGCTGGTCCAAATGGAGGAATCCGCGATGGAATCGGATGAAATTATTGTAACGGCGCAGAGGCCGTTTCTTAGAAAAAGTGTTGCAAATAGTACCGCATATTATGTTGATGGCTTATCATTAAACTCAACGAAAAAATCATTATACAGTAATGTGAAGGCCAAAGACCTCTCCACAACATTTGAACTAAAAACAAAAAACACGATTCCCAGCGATAATACATCACATAAAATTACAATCGATGTAAGGCGGCAACCCATCTCTTTTGAGTACACGGCTGTTCCAAAAGTGGTCGAAAAAGTTTATTTAAAGGGTAAAGTAATCAATCAGAATGAATTCCCTTTATTAGCCGGGGAGATAAATGTTTTTATGGAAAACGATTTTGTCAACCGCACCTTAATAAATACAATCGTACCAAGCGATACAATGGAGCTTGCCCTGGGAATTGATGATGGCATAAAAATTGAGAAAAAGCTGAAAAATAAATTTTCTGAAACTAAAGGCCTTTTAGGTGGAGACAGGCAGATTACCTACGATTATGAAATAATTATTACCAATAATCGCAGGAGCGAAGAAGAAATTACAATCATCGATCAGTTACCACTGGCGATGAACGAAAAAATTAATATCGAAGTGATTGCGCCAAAGAGGGAAAACAAGAAAAAAGGGGAGAACCCGAAATTGGTTTGGAAGGTTAAGGTTAAGCCCGGAGAACAAAAGTCACTTCCCTTAAAATTTAAAATTGATTTTCCTGCCAATCTCCGTATTTATGGCTTGGAGTAAAACGATCTTTAAGCTTTAATAAGGATGCCATCGCCTTGAGCGATAGCATCTTTGCCAGGAACCAATAGTTTACAAAAAACAGAAAACGATAATAAACAAACTTATACATCTGATTCTCTGTCTTTTAAAAATATTTACACCAATAAAGAATGAGAAAGATGAAGCGCCGTTTCGATTTTTTTGTTTAAGGTCGGTGTGGAACTCACCTATAAATTAAAGGAATGGGATTGAAATATTTTCAGGTATTCATACTAATTTTAGCCTCGTCAGGCTTATCATTTACCCAGGATAATAGTTGGAAGCTGTATGATGATTCCCAGCTTGCCGAGATACATATCACCACGGCGCCCGAAGTGCTGGACTTTTTATACCGCGAAGAAAACCAGCAAAGTGACTCGCTCCATTTTGCCACCGTTCATTTTAAAAATGCCTTTATCGATGAGATAATCGACTCGGTTGGTTTTCGCCTGCGTGGCAATACCTCCCGCGCAGCACAAAAAAATCGTTTAAACTGGATTTTGAATATTTTATCGATGGCCGTGAATTTTATGGTGTTGATAAACTCAACCTTAATGGCGAACATAACGATCCCTCTATTATCCGCTCTAAACTGGCCTGGGATTTCTTTGGGCAGATCGGTATGAAAACATCGCGCGCGGCCCATGCAAAAATCTACATAAATGTGGTGTATTACGGCCTGTATATTTCCGTGGAGCATTATGACAAAGAGTTTTTAAAGAAAAATTTTGTGGATGAATCCCGCAATCTCTGGAAATGTTTGTGGCCCGCGGACCTCAACTATCGAGGTGATAACCCGGACGATTATAAACATATACAAGGCGACCGGCGGGTTTACGAGCTTAAGCGGAATAAAACCGAGGATGATTATGGCCAGTTGGCCGACCTGATCTACACGATCAACAAAACCTCCGATGGCGCCTTTGCCGATGCGTTGGAAAAAGATTTGGACGTGCCGGCCCTGTTAAAATATATGGCCATGAATGTTTTGCTGGGCAGTTGGGACGATTACTGGTCCAACGTTAATAATTATTATTTGTACCATCAGCCTGAGCAGGACCGGTTTTACCTGATCCCTTACGATTATGACAATATTATGGGCATTGATTGGTTTAATGTTGACTGGGCCACAGCCGATATTTATGCCTGGCCTAAAATTTATGAGAATTACCGGCCTCTCACCGAGCGTGTGCTTGCCAATGACCAATTTAGGGATTTATACAGCCATTTTATTTCCTTTTACAACCAAAATGTTTATGCGCTGCCCCTTTGGGAAAACCGCCTGGACAGTTTGTATAATATGATCCTTGACGCCGCCCTGGCCGATACCTTCCGCACCAAAGATTATGGTTTCACCGATGATGATTTTCGTGGTTCATTCTCCGAAAATTATTCCAACCCGGGCCATGTAAAAAAAGGTATTCGGGAATTTGTCATTCAGCGCAACCAGTCCATTATCGGGCAACTGGATTATAAAAACACCAGCCCCAATATTTATAATGTGCACTATTTCCCCAAGCGTCCGGCAGTTGGGGACAGCATAAAAATCACGGCTGCATTGTTTGCCGGGGCGGGGTTAAAAAAAGTGGAGCTGCAATATCTTTTAAACGGACAGGCGCAAGTCCATAAATCCCCCTTTTTATTCCGGCCTGTTTTGGGCAGTAAACGTGTGGAAGATGCCGATCGTTGGGAAATTACTTTGCCACCTTTGGGCGTGGATGGCTCGATGGCGTTTATTATTTTTGCCGAAGACAGTGCCGGCAAGCCGCAAACATATCCCCGTTTGGAAAAAATAAAAATCGCTGTGCCCGGAAGCGGGAAAGGGCAGATATTTATCAATGAATTTCTGGCAAAAAACAATGCAAGCCAGGCGGACGAGGCGGGCGAGTTTGACGATTGGGTCGAGCTATATAATGCATCCGATGAAGCGGTTGACCTGGCCGGCTATTATCTGAGCGATAAAAATGATAATTTACAAAAATGGACTTTCCCTCAGGATTCGTCCTTGCTTGCAGCCAAGGGCTTTTTACTTATCTGGTGTGACGAAGACCAGGCGCAAGGGCCTTTGCATACAAATTTTAAACTGAGCGCGTCCGGTGAATTTTTGGCCTTAACCGCCCCCGATGGTATTTCGATTGTTGATTCGCTCACCTTTGGCGCACAAACGGCGGATGTTTCTTTTGGGCGTAAACCCGATGGTAGTACAAATTGGGGGTTTTTAAGCCCGACGCCTGCTGAAAGCAACGCCCCGACTGCTATTGAAGACGGGGGCAACCTACCGGCTTCGTTCAAAGTCAACTCCTACCCCAATCCGTTTAACGGGGAGTTGGTCATAAAATATAGTTTGCCCAAAACCCAGAATGTAACGCTCACTATTTTTGACATGATGGGCCGTGAAACATGGGTACAAAACTTTGCCCGTCAACAGGCCGGTTGGCATTTTGTTAAATGGGACGGTCATTCATCTTTGGGAAAATACATCAGTTCCGGCCTCTATTTTGTTCAGGTAAAATCCGGGCAATACAGCCAAAGCCAAAAGGTTTTGTTGATAAAATAGTGTTTCATTGTCGGAATTGTGCTTAACTAAGCAAAAGTAATCTTACTCTAACAGCTGAGTAAAAATGAAAAAATTAGCTTTTTTAACGTCTATTTTATTGTATGTAGCAAGTATTGCAGGGCAGAACAAATTTTTAGAGAGTGAAAAGGATTCAAAAGAACTAATTGAATACAAACGTATTACGCAATATTTAACACCCGCTGAATATAAAAAACTTAGTATTAGAGCAAAAAAACAATTAACAGGTTTGAGTTTTTTATTAAGGGTAAAAAATCCCATTAAATCCACTTTGATAAAGTCTTTTGGAGACTGGATTTTTACTGGGCCTGAAAAAATTGACTATGCATATTCGAGTAAAAAAGCTGATAAACGATTATTTGACATCTATTGGGGGCCACATCTTGTTATTGGAAAAATCATTCAACAAAAACGAATTAAGAAAGAAATAATAGAAGGACAGGTAACTTCTGTCTTATTTGAATATACAATGCGGGTTCATAATAGCCTTAATAAATATTCGCCGATTTGTAAGGGTGATATCATAAAATTCTATTTTCCTACCGGGCATAGACGACATACAATTAATCCTGAAAACAGTAATTTGCAAAATAATAAAAAATACTTAGTATTTATTAACACAAAATTGAATAATTATGGATTAGAAAATTTATCCTCACTTCCAACAGTAGTGATTACAAGGACGGGCGATGAAGGGTTTAGACAAGAAAAAAATTACATAATTGATACAAACCATTATTTCTCAGAAAAGGATAAGATTAGTATTTCCGATGTACAAAAAGAAATAGATAAAACCATTAAGCAAATCGCATCTTGGGCTAAGATCAAATAAGATTTCTTATTGTTTTAACAACAGTATTTTTTAATCAAGAATATTTTCCCCCCCTTTTGAAACCCAAGAGGAGTAGCATGCAGGTTTCCGATACTCCGGCAATTAGATTGTCGGGGTTTTTTGGTTTTAGGGCTTTGGATCGTTTTTATAAAAAAAAATTCAATTTCGCATTCAAAATCTCTCCAAATAAAATATGAATTGGATGATTACATTTTGTATATTACATGAATTAAAACATCGAAAAGTAATTATGCAGCTCTTAGTTCAAAATATCGAAAAAGCATTCTCCGGAAAGCAAATCCTGAAAAACATTTCTTTTGAAATAAATAAAGGGGAAAGTGTGGCGCTAACCGGGCATAACGGCTCCGGTAAAACAACGCTAATCCGTATTTTGTGCGGCCTTTCGCGCGCGGATAAGGGGACGGTACGCTTTACGCAAAATGGAAATATTATAGAACCGGAAATGTTTAAAAATCATTTTTCCCTTGTCGGGCCTTATTTACAGCTTTATGATGAACTGACCGCTTTTGAAAACCTTAATTTTGTGGCGGGTTTAAAATCCATTAAAGAGCCCTCGGCCAAAATTTTTAGTTTAATTGCACAGGTCGGCTTAAAAGGGCGGGCGCACGATCCTGTAAAAGCATACTCGTCGGGTATGAAACAGCGGTTAAAATATGCCTTCGCTTTAATGTCCACGCCGGATATTTTATTTTTAGACGAGCCCACGTCCAATCTGGATAAGGACGGTGTGGCGAAAGTATATGAAATTATGAAAAAACAAAAGGAGGGAAAAATCCTTATTTTTGCGACAAATGACGAGCAGGATTTAGCCCTGGCGGATAAGGTGGTGCAAATCGATGCGTAACAGCCTTACAATTTTCCGAAAAGATTTTAAGCAGGAACTACGCTCCAAAGCGGCCATTAATTCAATCTTGTTGTTTGCTGTGGTCACCTTAACGGCAGTGTCCTTTTCCATTGGTAATTTTTCCATTTCCGACGATATTTTAGCCGCCATGTTGTGGATCATTATTTTATTCTCGTCCATGTCCGGTTTCTCCCACGTTTTTTTAAAGGAAGAGGAAGCCAACACGGCGGATACTTTAAAGTTAATTGCCGGCCCGACAGATATTTTATTAGGTAAGTTTCTCTTTAACCTTGTTTTGCTTGCGGCCGTTTTGATAATTGTAACACCGCTTTATGTAGGCGTTTTTAATTTTGAGGTTAAAAATTTCCCTTTGTTTTTGGTGACGGTTGCATTGGGGGCATTCGGGCTTTCGGCAGCTGGAACGATTGTTGCTGCACTGATCGCCAAGGCATCGTCGCGCGGGGCATTGTTTAGTGTTATGGCCTTTCCGATTTTATTGCCTGTATTGATTTTGGGAATAAGCGCCACACGCATTGCATTCAAATCTGAAAGTTTGGATATTTTGGTACCGGAGATACAAGCGCTTTTTGCCTATTGTGTGATTGTTTCTACCGCGGCCATTATGCTTTTTGATTTTATCTGGAACGACTAGGAGTTTATTATTGGAAGAATGAAAGATTGTAAGATTGTGTCATGCTGAGAAATAACTTGTCCCGCGGCTATTTTGGGGGAAGCATTCTTTTTATTTTTAGTTACACTTTGCTTAGAATGATCAAATATACAAATTAGAAAAAAGGGTTTAATGGAATGAACAACAAAATTTTAAAATACACATGGCAGGGGCTTCTCTTTATTTTCTTAAGCCTTGTAATTATCGGGGCCTACCTCTATGCGCCGCTGGCCAAAGGGCTTGGGGAGTTTACTCGGGTAATGTATTTTCATGTACCGGTGGCCTGGGTTACAGTTGTGGCCTTTTTCCTCGGTGCCTTTTACAGCGTTCTCTATTTGCGCAAACGTAATATTCTTTTTGATTATTACGCGGAAGCTGCAAGCCAACTGGGGATAATATTTTGTTTGCTGGCCACGGTAACAGGCGCTTTATGGGCCAAAGAGAGCTGGGGCGCGTATTGGAACTGGGACCCGCGCCAAACCTCTATTTTTATTTTGTTACTTATTTACGGCGCTTATTTTTCGTTACGCTCGGCAGTCGAGGTCGAAGAAACCAAAGCGCGGTTATCGGCGGTGTATTCTATTTTAGCTTTTGTGACCGTACCATTTTTTATTTTTATAATCCCACGTGTTTATGAATCATTGCACCCCGATCCATTAATCAACCAGGAAGCTAAGATGAAAATGGATGCAAAAATGCTGACTGTTTTCTTATCTTCTTTGGGTGGGTTTACCATTGTCTTTTTCTGGATGATGCACTTAAAAAAGTCACTCATCCGTATAAAAATGAATTTTCAAAAATTAGTTAATCAGGAGAATTAAATGTCGGATATTTATGTTGTATTAGGTATTATTTTAATTGTTTGGGCGGGGATTTTCGGGTACCTTTTATCATTGCAAGGCAAAATAAGCCAATTAAAAAAACAAATAGATGAAAGACTAGCCGATTAAAAAATAAAGCAATGAGTGTACAAATTAATTGTCATTTTGTGGGCGCTAAAAAATTGCAGAGAATTATTTGCGCAAGATAGGCACAACCTGCACTTAAAAGCACATACAATATGACCAAAAGAGAGGTAGAACAATGAAAACTAAATATATTATTGGGACTGTGATAATTGTTGCATTTGCAATATTCTCAATAAGTTCATTTGATGGTTCCATCACACCCTATGTTTCCATTTCGGAAGCTATAGAATCGGGTGAATCGGTACAGGTAAAAGGCCAACGTGTTGGAGAGGCCAACTTTGACGTGGAAGAGAATATTTTCAAATTTACGTTGCAGGATGAACAAGGCCGTAAAATAGATGTTGTTTATGATGGCGCTAAGCCCGGTAATTTTGACCAGGCTATAGAAGTTGTTTGCCAGGGACAATTCAAAGACGGCAAATTCCATGCAAAAAACATTCTTGTCAAATGCCCCTCAAAATATGAGGGAGAAGGGGCACAAACATGATTTTAGGCATAACTTTAACCTCTGTAACTTTTGTAATACTTCTCGTTAGTATTGCATCGTATTATCTCTACTACCTGCGGGAAGAAGAGATGATGTTAAAAATAGCACGAAACGGGTTTTATACAGCCTCTGCCTTGATTTTAGTCCAAGGCATAATTTTAATGTACGGTATTATAACCCATCATTTTGAATGGGTATATGTTTTCTCTTATTCCTCACGAAGCTTATCCTTATACTATCTGGTTTCTACTTTTTGGGCCGGGCAAGAAGGTACCTTTCTTTTATGGCTGATTTTCGGCTCCATTTATGGCATAGTTATTATCCGTAGCCGTAAGGAAGAAGAGCCGCTTGTGATGAGTTTTATGGGCTTGATCCAGGCCTTTATCGTTTTAATTTTGATAAAGAAAAACCCATTTATGTATGTATGGGATGTAAACCCGTTTGGTTTTCAACAGGGTGTTATCCCTCTTGATGGAAGCGGATTAAACCCTTTGTTGCAAGATCCTTTTATGGTTATTCACCCACCTATTTTGTTCTCTGGTTACTCGTCTACCATGATCCTTTTTTCGTTTGCGATGGCAGCGCTAATCCGTAATAAGCATGATGACTGGATCAAAGCCGTTTATCCTTATGCACTTTATGTAGCGCTCTCGCTTGGTGCCGGGATTATTTTAGGCGGATACTGGGCCTATACAACTTTAGGCTGGGGCGGGTACTGGGGATGGGACCCGGTCGAAAACAGCTCATTGATTCCCTGGCTTGTCTCTTTAGTCCTGTTCCACGGTATGGTTATCCAGCGCAGGCAGGGCGGTATGAAACGACTCAACCTGTTTCTGGCCATCACCACTTTTGTACTCGTATTGTACGGCACCTTTCTCACTCGAAGTGGCGTACTAACAGATTTTTCAGTGCACTCTTTTGGCGAATCCGAGTTGGAGCTTTATCTGATGGGATTCTTGTTCTTATTCGCTGGTATTGGTTTTATAACCTACATATTTAGGGTACAAGGTGTTAAGGGAAGCAATCTTGATACAGGCTTTTTTACGCGTGAGTTATTTATGGCTTTTGGCATGATGCTCATTCTTTTACTGGCCACATTTACTTTGGTTGGTACATCCTGGCCAATTTTATCTGCCTGGTTTCAGGATAATGCCGGTAGTGTCGGGCCTGATGCTTATAATAAAATAAGCGGGCCATTGGCGATTTTACTTAGTTTTCTTATTGCCCTTGCCCCGGTATTTAGTTGGAAACGGGATAATGTGGCAAAGATTAAAAGCCTCACTGTCCACTTTATTGCTTCTCTAATTATAGGTGGAGTAATGTATTTATTGGGCATGCGCGATCTTATACCTTTAATGATTAGTACATCTGCCGTTTTTGTAATTTTGGCCAATGGACAAATAATATATCAGATGGTCTCAAAAAAGAGTTATGCTTTTGGGGGCTACCTGGTGCATGTCGGCGTCGGTTTTATGTTTATCGGGATTATTACATCTTCGGTTTATGACCAGTCCCAAAAAGTCTCTCTTCCCATTGGTGAGACATCATCGGTATTGGGTTACAATATCCAATACAATGGAAAAGAAACTGCCGCAAATGGTAAAGATAAAGTGATGTTAACCATCAATGGCGAAGATGGGGCCTTTGCCCGTTTTTATTGGAGCGAATATAGCAAGGCTTACATGATCGCGCCATCAGTAACAAATTCCATTTTGGAAGATTTATATATTGCGCCTATCCAGATAATCAAACCGGAAGAAGATGTATCGATGGATAAGGTTAAAATTAAAAAAGCGACAACCGTGCCGTTCGAGGAGTATCAAATCCGTTTTAATGAATATGAAATGAACATGCATGAAATGGGTGCCGGTAATATGACTATCCTCGCCAAGTTGGATATTTTGGATAAAGATGGTAAGATTTTGGAAAGTATTAAACCCGGTATAAAAGTTATTGGCAAAGATCGTGAAAATTTACCTGCCGCGTTTTTGGGAACAAATCGCCAGGTTTTAATTGATGGTTTGTCGGTAGAAGAACAAATTCTTGTATTGGCCATCTCACCAAAAGAAGGTAAAAAAGGAACTGTTGGAAAAGAGATGCTTGCTGCTGAAATCTCAAAAAAACCATTGATCAATATTTTGTGGTTGGGTACAATCCTTCTCTTTGTTGGCTTTATAATAACAATAGTCCACAGGACAAAAAAACAAAGGCTTTAAAAGCAATCTACTCTTTTGCTAATTTAAAGGTTCTTTCTAAAAGGTTTTAAAATCAGGCTGCTTATGGCAGCCTTTTTTATTGCCTGGAAAACGGGTTTCCTTGAAAAGAATCAGGAAAAAAAGTATATTCAACAATTCCTTTTTAATTATCTATTTTAATGCCAAGAATAAAACTTACCATAGAATATGACGGTACTTTGTACGCCGGTTGGCAGTTGCAAAAAAAAGATAAAACGGTTCAGGGCGAATTAGAAAATGCCCTAAAGATAATCACAAAAAAGCCTACTGTTTTGTATGGTTCCGGTCGTACCGATGCGGGTGTGCATGCCAGAAATCAGACAGCACATTGTGATTTACCCGAGTTTGAAAAGGGCGAAGATGTACAACGGGCAATAAAAAAGGTTCAGAATTCATTAAATGGTATTTTGGAAAATGATATTGTTGTAAAAAAAATTGAAACGTGCCCGGCACAATTCCATGCACGGTTTGATGCAAAAAAAAGGTTATATCGCTATTATATTTCTGAGCAGCCAACGGCAATAAATAGAAAATATTCCTGGTATCTTCCTTATTCCCTTAATTTTACACTTATGCAAATAGCGGCAAATGAGCTTTTGGGGCTAAGTGAGTTTAAAACTTTTTGTAAATCGGGAAGTGACGTTAAAACATACGTGTGCGAAATATTTAATTCCCGCTGGTTTAAAGAAAAAGATTTTTGGGTATACGAAATACAGGCAAATCGATTTTTGTACGGAATGGTGCGGGCTATCGTTGGTTTGCTTGTACAGCTTGGTCAGGGTAAAATTAACTTTGCCGAATACAGGGAAATTATTAATTCACAAGATAGAAGCGCTATAAAATATACAGCCCCGGCGCGGGGGCTTTTTCTTGAAAAAATTTATTATTAAAAGGAGTTTGCCATGAAATTTTTTATCGATACAGCAAATATTGAGCAAATCAAAGAAGCAAACAGCATCGGCGTATTGGATGGTGTGACAACAAACCCGAGCCTGTTGGCCAAAGAAGGTGGCGACCCAACTGAAATTTATAAACAAATTTGTGCCATTGTGGATGGCCCGGTAAGCGCCGAGGTCCTTTCGCTTGATACGGACGGCATGCTTAAAGAAGCGCGCGAACTGGTTAAAATCCATAAAAATATCGTTGTAAAAATCCCGATGACCAAAGATGGCATGAAAGCGGTAAAAGTCCTTTCATCCGAAGGTATTAAAACAAATGTAACTTTGGTTTTCAGCTCGCCGCAAGCCTTGTTTGCTGCCCGGGCAGGGGCTAGTTATGTAAGCCCGTTTGTGGGCAGGCTGGATGATATTTCTTCCAATGGCATGGACCTGATTGGCGAGATTGTCCAGATTTTTGGCAATTATGCTTTTGAAACCGAAGTGCTTGTTGCCAGTGTACGGCACCCGATGCACCTGGTTGAAGCTGCAATGATGGGTGCGGACGTTGCAACAATCCCGTTTAAAGTAATCGAACAAATGTTAAAACACCCTTTAACAGATAAAGGCATTGATACGTTTTTAGCCGATTATAAAAAAATATATGGATAAATTAACTTCAATCAGAAATATGTTGCTTGTATTAATTTGTAGCTTTTTTATCGCTTGCGGTGTTAAGAATGAAACATCGCAAAATCAGATTGATTCAGTGGTAACCACAGAGCCTGTTCAAAAACATGCCGAAGCGTTAAACGACAGGATTTTTGAAAGCCGTACCACGGCAATTACCGAGGCTGTCCGAAAAGTTAGTCCGGCGGTTGTTTCGGTCAACGTGACTAAAATCCGTAACCGCGTGCGCCGTGCCGATCCATTTTTTAAACGGTTTTTTCCCGAGATTTATCGCGATCAAATCTATCAGGAAAAAGTGGAATCGCTGGGATCGGGGTTTATTATTTCTGAAGACGGCTACATTGTTACCAACGACCACGTTGCCGGTCATGGTGTGGAAATTACCGTCAATACATCAGATGGAAAAGAGTATCCCGCGCGATTAATCGGCCAGGATGTTGTTTCGGATATTGCCTTGTTGAAAGTTGATGGCCACACATTTCCTTCATTAAAAATGGGTAATTCCAATGATCTGCTTATTGGTGAATGGGCCATTGCCCTTGGTAACCCCTTCGGCCTTTTTAAAAGAAGTAAACCGACAGTTACAGTGGGGGTAATCAGCGCGATTGACCGGGATTTTGGCCGGGTTGAGGAAAGACGTATTTATCAGGATATGATCCAGACCGATGCTTCGATCAACACGGGCAACAGTGGCGGACCGCTGGTAAATGCCGCCGGCGAGGTGATCGGCATGAACACCTTTATTTATACGGGCGATCAATACACTTCGGGTTCGGTGGGGATTGGTTTTGCGATCCCGATAAACCGTATAAAAGAAATTGTTGTAGGCTTAAAAAATAATAAAATTGACCGTAATTTTTGGGTCGGGTTAAGCCTTAGCCCGATGAACCGCGTTGTAGCGCACGAGCTGGGCTATCCCAAGCAGGAAGGTGTTTTTGTTTCCAATATAACACGTCGCAGCCCGGCGGAAAAAGCAGGGATTGAACTGGGCGACGTACTGGTGGAAATAAACGGGTTTCCCGTAAAGGATGATGCGTCAGTTGATGCCGCGATGAGCACGGAATACCTTAAAGTTGGCGATGTGCTTAAATTAAAAGTTTGGCGCGACGGCACGCTTATACCGATTGAAATAATCCTGGAAAAAAGAAAGTAATTTTTCTTAAAATTTGATGAGAGACTTAGGAATAAATAAAAAATGATCGCACGCTATTCATTGCCTGAAATTGAAAAAATCTGGATGGACAAAGAACGCTTCTCCATTTGGTTGGAAATCGAAGTCGCAGCCTGTGAGGCAAATAATCAATTGGGGATCGTCCCGGATGAAGATTTAAAATCGATAAAAGAAAAAGCAGATTTTGAGACAGGCCGGATTTTGGAAATTGAAGCAGAAGTTAAGCATGATGTGATTGCCTTTTTAACTAATGTTGCCGAGTATGTTGGGCCATCGGCGCGCTATATCCATTATGGACTTACCTCTTCCGATGTGTTGGATACAGCTTTGGCCGTGCAACTGGTACGTGCAGGCAAACTGATCTCCACAGCTTTGGAAGGATTAATTAAAACTGTTGGCCGGCGCGCCATCGAGTTTAAGGATACGATCCAAATTGGCCGATCGCATGGCATACATGCCGAGCCGATTACATTTGGTTTAAAACTGGCTGTTTGGTATGATGAACTTATCCGCCAGCGTGAAAGGCTGAAGGCCGCCATTGAGACAATCCGCGTTGGTCAAATTTCCGGCGCTGTAGGCACCTATGATCATTTGGACCCGCAGGTTCAGGATTATGTTTGCCTCAAGCTTGGGCTAAAATCGGCAAATATTTCCACGCAGGTTTTACAGCGCGACCGGCATGCGCATTATATGTCCACCATGGCATTGATCGGTGCAACCATTGAAAAAATCGCTGTGGAAATCAGGCACCTGCAACGGACTGAAGTTTTGGAAGCCGAAGAAGGTTTCTCGAAAGGGCAAAAAGGCTCATCGGCCATGCCCCATAAAAAAAACCCGATCATCAGCGAGCAGCTTAGCGGGATGGCCAGGCTTCTGCGGGGCAATGCACATACGGCCATGGAAAATGTCGCTTTGTGGCATGAGCGTGATATTTCACATTCTTCGGTGGAGCGCATTATTATGCCGGACAGCACCATGCTGCTTTATTATATGTTAAAAAAGGCGGAAGGGCTGATTGCCAATTTAAATGTTTTCCCCGAAAATATGTTGGCTAACCTGCAAAAAACAAATGGGTTGTTTAGCTCGCAGGTTGTATTGCTGGCCCTAACTCAAAAAGGCGTAAGCCGGGAAAAAGCATACCGCATGGTGCAGCGCAATGCAATGAAATGCTGGGATGAAAAGACAGAATTTTCCAAGCTGTTAAAAGCTGATTCTGACTTAAAAGAGGCCTTGACCGAAACTGAAATTGATGACCTGTGCTCGATTGATAAAAGGTTAAGTAAGGTTGGTTATATTTTTGACAAGGTTGGCCTGAAGTAAATATTGGAAAAGAAAATGCCTAGTATTTATTAAGAAAATTAGTTTTATATAAATGAGGTTTTAATGATCGCAAAAGATGGAATTCCTATAATTATCTGGACGGGTGTAATTGTTGCCATAGTGGCAATACTTGGGTACACATTTGAAATTACCGCTTTATTAATTTTGGCAGATGTAATAATGGCCGTTTTTATTTTTCACTTTTTCTTTTTTCGTGACCCGGAAAGGGATACGCCAACAAGTGAAAACGCAATAATCGCGCCTGCCGATGGCACAATCATAAAAATTGATGAAGTTGAGGAAAACGAATATTTTAAGGAAAAAGTGCAACGTGTCTCCATTTTTATGTCTGTATTTAATGTACATGTTAACCGCTTTCCTATCTCGGGCGAGGTGGATTATGTCAATTATGCGCCGGGCAAATTTTTGGCCGCCTTTGCCGAAGAAGCAGATGTTGAGAATGAGCGGACGATCATCGGGATTAATGCCGCAAAAGGGAAGTTGATGTTTAAGCAGATTGCCGGCCTCATTGCCAGGCGGATTGTGTATCATGTAAAGCAGGGCGATATTGCCACGGTTGGCAAACGTTTTGGCCTCATCCGATATGGCTCGCGGGTGGATTTATATTTTCCCCTTTCTGTAAAAATAAATGTTAAATTGAAAGAGAAAGTCAAAAGTGGCGTCACAATAATAGGGGAGTATCAGTGATACGGATTTCACGTTCGATCGTACCGAACTCATTTACGGTTGGTAATATGCTGGCCGGTTATATGTCCATGTTTTTTGCGGTTAAGCAAGATTTTATTATGGCCGCGTGGATGATTGGACTTGCTGCCTTTTTAGATGCCATCGATGGCAAGGTGGCGCGTATTACTAATTCCTCCAGTAAATTTGGTGTGGAGTACGATTCCCTGGCTGATGTTGTTTCTTTCGGGGTTGCGCCGTCGGTGCTTATTTATCAATATTATTTTATCCATCTTGATAACGTCGGATTTTTATTCAGTTTTATGCCCTTGCTTTTTGGCAGTATCCGCCTGGCGCGTTTTAATGTGCAGTTAAGCGGGTTTACCAAAACCCATTTTAACGGATTGCCTATTCCAGCGGGTGCGATCACACTTATCAGTTATATCGTTTTGGTGGAAAATTACTTTGATGGTGAACCATTTCCACGGGTTTTAATGGCGCTTACAATTTTTGTTTCACTCTTAATGGTAAGCAATGTCCGCTATGGTGTGGCAAAGGTATCCATAAAGGGAAATGTAAAACATAAATTATTTCTGGCTTTCCTGGTTGTTTTGGGTATTGGTATTTTAATATTTCCGTATTTGCTGGTTTTTCCTACGATGCTCTTATATCTTGGTGGTGGCCTCGTAAATTCATTATTTGTAAAGACAACAGAAACACGTCAAAAATATAAAGAAAAACGTGTTCAGCGATCGGGTAAAAGGCCACACAATAAAACGGATCAGAACAAACGGCCCGTTAGCAAACAGCAAAATAAAGACGATGAAAATCAGGGTTAACAAGGGAGACATCTGTTTGTCATGCTGAGCGAAGGGAAGTATCCCATCTAACCTTATAAACATGGGATTCTTTGTTATAAAAACAACTCGAAATGACCGCATTGGTTTTTTTAGAACGGACTATAAATTTAATATAAAAAAGGTGGTGTAAAATGTTTGGAATAGGAACAACAGAATTGCTGGTGATCTTATTTATTATTCTCCTGGTTTTTGGTTCAAAAAAATTACCGGAACTGGCCAAAGGTCTGGGCAAAGGGATTAACGAGTTTAAACGGGCCTCGCAGGATATTCAGAGCGAGTTGGATATTAATGCGCCGCTTAAAGAGGATAAGGTCGATAATTCAAAAAAAGAAGATGATACCCCTAAGAGCGAGTAAATGAATGCAGGCAACAGAAATTGTCCAGGCCATTAAAAACGGTAAACTTTCGGCGGTTAATCATCTAAATGATTGCTTTGAAAAGATTGAAGAAAATAAATGTTTAAATATTTTTTTAAACACCTTCCCGGAAAAAACTCGTTTAAAAGCAGTCTAGATTGATCGTAAAATTAAGGCCGGTGAAAAGGTTGGCGCACTGGCCGGTTTGGTTATTGCCATTAAAGACAACATAAATATTAAAGATGAAATCACCACTTGCGGAAGTAAAATCCTTGGTGAGTTTAAATCGCCGTATAATGCAACGGTGGTAACAAAACTGAAAACCGAAGATGCCCTCATCATTGGAAAAACCAATCTTGATGAGTTTGCTATGGGCTCTTCCAACGAAAACTCAGCTTTTGGCCCGGTTAAAAATCCCCATAACCCGGAAATGGTACCTGGTGGTTCCAGTGGCGGCTCGGCAGTAGCGGTTGCAACGGGTTGCGCTGATATAGCGCTGGGCAGTGATACGGGTGGTTCGGTTAGGCAGCCTGCTTCTTTTACAGGCACAGTGGGATTAAAACCTTCTTATGGGCGATTATCCCGTTACGGGCTTGTCGCTTTTGCGTCTTCGCTGGACCAGATTGGAATATTTGGCAATTTTACCCAAGATACGGCTTTTGTGTTAAATGCCATTGCCGGGCATGATGTGTTGGATTCTACTTCTGCGGATATTACCGTACCCGATTATATTAATCAAAAAAACAGTAGTGTTACCGGTTTAAAAATTGGCCTCCCAAAACAGTATTTTGCCGATGGTCTCGATCCGGAAATTAAATCCCGGATAGTACAGATTACCGACCGCTTAAAAGAAAAGGGCGCGGAACTTGTGGAGATTGATCTTGCTACGGCCGAATATGCCATCGCCATTTATTATATTATTGCCACAGCCGAAGCGTCGTCCAATCTCTCTCGCTTTGACGGGGTGCATTATGGTATGCGTATCGATGAAGGGACGGGCTTGACCGATATGTATGAAAAAACGCGTAGCGAAGGATTTGGTGAGGAGGTACAACGGCGTATTTTATTGGGTACTTATGTGCTCTCTGCCGGCTACTACGATGCCTATTATAAAAAAGCACAGCAGGTCCGTCGTTTATTAAAAAATGATTTTGATACGGCTTTCAAAAAATGTGATGTAATTTTATCGCCAACTACGCCAACCACTGCTTTTAAGATTGGCGAGAAATCCGATGACCCGCTTTCCATGTATTTACAGGATATTTATACTGTTTCGGCAAACCTGGCCGGCATTTGCGGGATTAGTATTCCTGCCGGGATGCATTCCAACAGAATGCCTTTTGGGCTTCAGCTTCAGGCCAGGGCTTTTAACGAGCAGGCCCTTTTTGATTTGGGCACTTTTATAGAAAAATTATAAAAAGAATCAATTCCCCCTTAACAAAGGGGGCTAGGGGGTTGTCAGACGACGGTAAAGGAGTATCTTGAAAGGTCAATTTTAAAATTAAATTTGAAATTGAGAAGTATTTAAATAAATAATAATTCATTCATCAATTGAAAATCTACTATAATACAAAACTAAAAGAACGTGCCAAAGAGCTAAGAAAGAATGCTACATTCGGCGAACGGTTACTTTGGAAACATCTTAAAAACAGTCAGCTGCTTGGGTGTAAGTTTACAAGGCAAAAACCCATTGATAATTATATAGTTGATTTTTATTGTAGCAAATTACATCTGGTAATTGAAATAGATGGAATTACCCACGATGGAAAACAAAAATATGATTTGCAGAGAGAAAGTATCTTGAGGGAGATTGGATTAGAAATAATCCGTTTTGACGGGCATTATGTAATAAAACAAATAGATGGTACACTCCAAGTTATAGCTGATAAGATTGAAGCTCTGAGGAGTAGGATAAGCCCCTAATAAATGGACTTTCTAGTAGTAATGGACAACCCCCTAACCCCCTTCGTTAAGGGGGAACTTGTTTATACTCGATTCATTAATTATTTGTTTTTTGAATCCCACGATTTTAAAGGGGCAAATCATTTATAGCTTTAATTATCCCTATGGTTTTTAATTGGATTTGATCAGTCTGTTCTATATTTGTGCAGGATAATAAAAATAAAATCTATTTATGTAAGAGATTAAAATGAACTACGAAGTCGTAATTGGGCTTGAGGTACACGCCCAACTTTCAACAAATTCAAAAATATTTTGCGGGTGCAGTACGCAATTTGGTGCCGAACCCAATTCGCAGGTTTGCCCGGTTTGCCTGGGGATGCCCGGCGTATTGCCCGTTCTCAATAAAAAGGTGGTCGAGTATGCCATCAAAATGGGCTTTGCTACAAACTCGCAAATTAACCGTATAAATACATTTGCCCGTAAAAACTATTTTTATCCCGATTCGCCCAAAGCGTATCAAATTTCACAGTTTGACGAGCCCATTTGCGAACATGGCTATTTGGATATAAATGTGGATGGTACGGAAAAACGCATCGGCATTACACGCATCCACATGGAAGAAGATGCAGGGAAATCTGTACATGATGAAAGTTATGTCAGTAAAAATGAAACGCTGATTGACCTAAACCGTTGTGGTACGCCGCTTATCGAGATTGTAAGCGAGCCGGATATGCGCTCGCCCAAAGAAGCCGCCGCCTATCTTACAAAAATACGTCAACTTGTGCGCTACCTCGGCATTTGTGATGGGAATATGGACGAGGGCAGTTTGCGCTGCGATGCCAATATCAGCCTGCGTCCGGTAGGACAAAAAGAGCTTGGTACCAAAGCCGAGCTTAAAAATATGAACTCCATCCGCAATGTGGAACGTGCTTTGGAATATGAAATTAAACGCCAAAAATATATCCTTGAGGATGGCGGAACTATTTTACAGGAAACACTTTTGTGGGACCCGGTTAAAAATGTGGCCAAATCCATGCGTGGTAAAGAAGACTCGCATGATTATCGCTATTTCCCCGATCCCGATCTTGTGCCGGTAATAATTGAACAACTTTGGCTGGATGACATTTATCAAGCCTTGCCCGAATTGCCTGACGCAAAAAGTAACCGCTTTGTGTCGCAGTATAAAATCCCCGAATATGATGCGGAGGTATTGACCGCGTCCAAAGAGGTGGCCGACTATTTTGAGGCAACCGTTAAAAATGTAGCCAATGCAAAACTGGCAAGCAACTGGATAATGGGCGAGGTGATGCGCCTGGTCAATCAACAAAAAGTTGAGATTGGCAAGCTTAGTGTTACGCCGACAAGGTTATCCGATTTATTAAAGTCCATCGAAGAAAAAACAATAAGCGGCAGTGCGGCAAAAACTGTTTTTGAGAAAATGGTCGAATCTGACCTAAGTGTTGCGCAAATCATTGAGCAGGAAGGGCTCTCGCAAATCTCGGATAGCAGCGAGCTGGATAAGCTGATTGACCAGGTGCTTGCAGAAAATCCGGCACAGGTGGAACGCTATAAAAACGGTGAAATGAAACTTATTGGCTTTTTTGTGGGTTCAGTAATGAAAGCTTCCAAAGGCAAGGCCGATCCAAGGCAAACAAATGAGATTTTGCGCAAGAAGCTGGGGTAATAAGTATAAAATAAAATCAAGACAATGGCCGGGGGAAAGGGCATTTATGAAAAACCTTATTTTAGTTTTGTTGTCGGCTTCCTTCGTTTTTGGTCAGGATTCTACAAACATTTCTCTCGCTGATTCATCAAAAATAGATTCCCTTAAACGTGCATCGATTGACAGTACGCTGTTCTTACAAAAAGATACCCTTGCCCTGCAACTCATTTTTCCTGTAAAAAAAACAATCCCCAAGAATGTAATTTCTATGCCAAAGCCATCCAATAATCCGTTTGAGGTTGATACACGTTCCAGCTCGTATTATACGCCACGTAATGTACAGGATAAACTTGATCAGGGGATGGGCAGGCCGCGTTCAGACAGTTTTGCGCCGGTTATGGCCATGGCGTTTTTTGCTGCCAGTATTGCCGCCAAACAACTCGAAATCGATAAATTATTTGAACTAAAAGCCACAGATTATCTGATCCCGGATGGGCAGTTTTTAATTTTGGAAAAACTTTGGGCAAAAGCGCCGCAGCGCATCGATGGATTATATCTTTCTGAGGGGTTAAAAGATGAAACTTCTGCCAAAGAATTGCAAACCCGGCTGGCTGCCCTCGCGGATAAAGGGTTGATAAAAACCCGCGATGCCGGCAAGGATAATATCTTTTTTTATCCCGCGCAAAAAAACGAAAAAGTGGCGAAGTTGTTTAAGAAGGCTTTAAATGATACGTCCAATTCTGTAGAAGTACAAAAGAAATTGTCGGCCTTATTAAAGCGGGTGGAAAAAATTTCGTCTCAAAAAAACAAGAAAAATGGTCCCTAAAATTATCATCCACGGCGGGGCATGGGATATTCCAAAACCATTACACCAACCTCACCTTTCCGGTATAAAATCCGCCCTGAAAATTGGTCAAAAAATATTACTTAATACGGATGACCCTGTTCAAGCGGTTTTGGCTATTATAAAAAACCTGGAGGACAATCCTGTTTTTGATGCCGGGAAAGGATCGTTTTTAAATAAAATGGGCGAGGTCGAGATGGATGCAGCTATTATGGTTGGTTCGGATTTAAGCGTTGGCGCCGTGGCTGCAATCCAAAATGTACAGAATCCCATCGAGGTGGCCAATCTTGTCCGTACTAAAACAGAGCATCTGCTTTTGGTGGGGAAAGGCGCATCGGGTTTTGCGAAGGAACAAGGTGTGGCGTTTATAAAAACTGAAGACATGTTAATTGGCCGTGAAAAAAATCGGTTTAAAAAATTAGCGGGGCAGGACAAGGTAAATATAAAGTCATTTTTCGAGACAAAAAAGCCATCGGATACGGTGGGCGCGGTTGTAATTAACAGCCGGGGCGAAATTGTTGCAGGTACCTCGACGGGTGGTACGCCTTATAAAATGGCCGGTCGCGTGGGCGATTGTCCAATTGTTGGCGCCGGTTTTTTTGCAGATGATTTGATTGCCGGTGTGGCGTGTACCGGTTGGGGCGAAGGAATTTTAAAAGTGCAATTAGCGCGTGAAGCCATCGACCGGATTAAATTGGGAAACGCTCCGCATAAGGCTGCATCCGGGGCAGTGGATTATATGCGCAGCAGAGTTGCCGGTGATGGTGGAATTATACTAATTGATAAAAAAGGTGAGGTCGGTTTTGCATTTAATACACCTTTTATGCCGGTTGGGGTGGCCACAGGTGAAAAAATTGACTTTGTACATCTGGGGATTGGATAAATGGTTGTAAATATTATTAAACTGATGCGCCCGTTAAATGTGTTAATTGCCGGGATTTCTGTGTTGATTGCGGCTTCATTGTCCCCTCATTTTCAGTTTTCGCAAATGCTGGTTTTGGCAATTATTTCCGCCGGTTTGATTACAGGAGCCGCTAATACGATTAACGATATTTATGATATTGAAATTGATGCAATCAATAAGCCAAAACGGATTTTGCCCTCCGGGAAAATATCTTTAAAAGATGCCTGGCGCGCTTATTTTGTTATAAATATTTTTGCCCTGCTGATAATTGTACTGCAAGATTTATTTCTTTTCACGATTGCCGTTTTTTCAATATGTACACTCTACTTTTATAGCGCCTATTTTAAACGGACCATTTTGGCAGGGAACTTTATTGTAAGCCTCGTCTCCGGCCTTGCATTTATTTTTGGCGCGGCGGCGATTGGTGATTGGGCGGCGGGTATAGTCCCGGCTGTTTTCGCCTTTTTATTCCATTTTGGGCGTGAAATTTTAAAAGACCTGCAAGACGTTCAAGGTGATTTATCGAAGGGCGCTGTAACTTTTGCCGGGCATTTTGGGAAAAGAAAATCAATCATGCTGATTAATGTTATTTTTTTTCTATTAATCCTGTTTTTATTTGCTCCTTTTGTGTTAAGTCAATTTAATATTTATTATATTTATATCGTCTTACCGGGTGTGGCCGTCGTCTTGTTTTTTGTTTCTGTATTGCTGTGGTTTAAGAACGACCCTGCATGGCTTGGTAAGGTGAGTTTTTTATTAAAAATAGATATGTTTATTGGACTTTGTGCAATTTACATAGGAGCGCATCATGATCTTTTCCCTTATTACTAATCTGGAACATTTGGATGTTATTTTGGCATCCGCATCACCACGACGGTTTGAGCTATTAAATAGTACCGGGATAAAGTTTAAGGTTATTCCAAGTGATGTTGACGAAGCGGCTGTCAAGAATGCTGATCCAATTTTATTAACACAGGAAATTGCGCGGCAAAAGGGGCAAAAGGTGGCTGAAAAATATCCCGGCCATTTGGTGATTTCTGCTGATACGATTGTAACAATCGGCAATAAAACATTTGGTAAGCCCGAAAATGAGCAGCATGCTTTTGAGATGTTAGAGGTGTTGTCCGGGAAAACGCATCAGGTACATACGGCTTTTGGTTTGTTTTTATTAAAATATGATAAAACGATTGTCCAAACCTGCACAACGGATGTGACGATGCGTACACTTCATACTGATGAAATATGGGCTTATGTTAATACGGGCGAGCCTATGGATAAAGCCGGCGCGTATGCCATCCAGGGGCAGGGAGCAATGCTGATAGATAAAATTAACGGGAGCTATTCTAATGTGGTAGGTTTTCCGTTGGCCAAATTTTTTACAACTTTGGATCATTTTCTGGAAAACCTTGCATTGCAGGAATAAACAGAGTTAAACTATACTGGGTTCGATGATCAAGTATACATAGGGTTTTCAGTAATTCCACTAAATTTATTCTGTTGAAAATATTTTATATCAAACTCATGTTAATCTAAAAGAATAGGAAAGGCCTAAGGACGGGATGGATTGTTAAGGAAGATTTTTCAATTATTATGGGAAATAAAATACTTTTTGTAGACGACGATCCAAATATTCAAAAAATGGTCGAGTTATTCCTGAGAGGCGAAGGTTTTAAAATTACCTTTGCAAAGAATGGCCGTTCTGCACTTAAATCTTTTGAGCGTGATACTTTTGATTTGGTGATGACCGATATTCAAATGCCCGAGATGGACGGATTAAGTTTAACAAGGGAAGTTCGGAAGACAAATACACAAATCCCGATTATTGTTGTTTCTGCATTTGGGCAGGAAAAAATAGCGGTGGAAAATTTACCTCAAAATACAACTATATTAAACAAGCCCTTCGAACGGGATATACTTATTGAGACAATTAATTCAAAAATTAAATTCTAAAAATTTCATTTCGCCTGCTTAACTTATCAGCCAGCTCTTTAATGGTTGTTTCTTCAAATTGTGTTTTTATTTCATCCTTAACCCGGCTCCAATTTTCGTGCATGGGGCAAGGTTCGAGGGCACCACAACCCGGGAGGCCCAGAACACACTTGTCAAAAACATCATGTCCATCTATAATTTCCACTATTTCATAAACAGTCACTCGACTTGCCGGTTTGTTAAAACTAATTCCGCCTTGCGGGCCCCGGCTGGACATAAGGATATTCTTCTTGGTAAATTTCTGGAATATTTTGGTTAAAAAATGGAATGAAATATTTAGTTTTTTTGAGATTTCAGAGATGGGGATAAATTTTCGTTCAGTTTGTGATGAAAGATAAATTAAACCACGAACTCCATATATTGCAGCATTGGATAACATTCTTCTTGACTCCTAAAGGTATTCGTATCCCTTAATCTTAAAATAAATTAAGATTAAATGCAATAAAGTTACTTATCTCACAAGTTAGAGTAGCCGCTCGTTAAAACTACTAACTTTATTTGCCAGGTCTGCAAGATTTGTGTTCTCAAACTTTGCCCGCAATTGTTCACGGATTGGTCCCCAATCTTCATGAAGGGGGCATGGTTTGCCTGTACCACATCCGGGTATGCCCAAAAGGCATTGGCTAAAAATGGGGTGTGTCTCCACAGCATCTACAATATCGATCAGAAATATTTTATCTGTTGGCCTTGTAAACGCGACGCCACCATTTGGACCCCGGTAGGATGTCATTAGGTTTATCTGGGTGAGTTTTTGTAAAATTTTTGTTAAAAAGTGAAACGATATTTCAAGCTTTTCTGCAATAGTAGAAATTGAAATATAATTTTCGTTTTTATGGGCGGCAACATAAATACATGCCCTAATTGCATAAACAGTACTGCTTGAAAGCATTCGTTCTCCTTTATTAAGTGAATGGATTCTTTTAATCCCGGCTAATGCATAATCCGGGTTAATTGTTTAACTTAGCAGAAGCTAAACTATTTACAGGTGTCGAACAAAGCTAAAGTAACTGTGACATCGTTTAGTTTTTTGATTAATTTTAAGACAGTAAGTTACGGATTAAAAAGTAATAATTATTTATTCTATGAGGTAATCATGACAAAAGGAAACACAAAAAAGTTAAAGATTTCAACATTATGTGTACACGGCGCAGGTGGTTACGATCCTGCGACTGGTTCAGTCGGGAAGCCAATCTATCAAACCTCAACCTTTGCATTTGAAAGCGCGAAGGCCGGTGCCGAAATTTTTACAGGTGAAAGAAAAGGCTATGTTTATACACGTATCAGCAATCCTACGCAAGAAGCCCTGGAAAAAGAGATGGCGTTTTTGGAAGGTGGCGAAGCGGCGCTGGCTTTTAGTTCGGGCATGGCTGCCATATCCAGTGTTGTCCTCGCTTTATGTAAATCGGGCGACAACTTTGTTTCCTCGGATACACTTTATGGCGGATCGCATCAACTGTTTTCTGAAACACTACCGCGCTGGAATATCGAAGCACGCGAAGTGGATGCGACCCATCTTAAAAATATAGAAGATGCCATTGATAAAAATACACGTTTGATTTATATCGAAACGCCCGCTAATCCCACTATGTCCATTGTTGATATTGAGGCCTGTGCTAAAATTGGCAAAAAACACGGCATCCCGGTTGTTGTGGACAACACTTTTGCAACCCCTTATTTTCAAAGACCATTAGAGCTTGGCGCGTCAATCGTTGTGCATTCGGCAACAAAATATATTGGTGGCCATGGCGATACGGTTGCCGGTGTTGCCATCGCCGATGAAGAGTTTATTGGCAATTTACGCATGGGCATCCTTCGTGATATTGGTGGTGTGATCAGCCCGTTAAACGCCTGGTTGCTTGTACGTGGATTGAAAACCCTGGCCATCCGCATGGAAAAACATCAGGAGAATGCATTGCAGATTGCCAAGTATTTACAATTTCATCCAAAGGTAGAACGGGTGATGTATCCCGGTTTAACAGCACACCCACAGCACCAGCTGGCCAAAAGCCAAATGTCGGGATTTGGCGGAATGATTTCATTTGAAGTTAAAGGCGGGCGAAAAGCGGGCGAAAAGATGATGGACTCAGTTGAGTTAATAACGCTTGCTGTAAGCTTGGGCGATGTGGATTCTTTAATTGAACATCCGGCTTCAATGACCCATTCAACTTATTCACCGGAAGACCTTGAGGCGGTTGGAATCACTGAAAACCTTGTTCGGCTTTCGGTGGGTATCGAAGACCCGGTTGATATTATCAACGATTTATCGCAGGCACTGAACAAGATTAAATAATAAGGCGGGGATAATAATGCGTATTTTGGTAACAGGCGGTTCAGGATTTATAGGATCACATTTATGTGAACACTTTATTGAACAAGGGCATGATGTAATTTGTATAGATAATTTTTTTACCGGTTCAAAAAACAATATACGCCATTTAATCGACCACTGGAATTTTGAACTTGTCCGCCATGATGTATCCGAACCGATCATGCTTGAAGTGGACCAGATTTATAATTTTGCCTGCCCCGCCTCCCCGGTCCATTATCAATATAATCCTGTAAAGACAATTAAAACCAGCGTTATGGGCACAATAAATATGCTGGGGATGGCCAAGCGTGTTAATGCGCGATTAATGCAGGCCAGCACAAGCGAGGTTTATGGCGATCCTAAAGTCCACCCGCAAACCGAGGACTACTGGGGGAATGTAAACCCGATAGGTATCCGTAGTTGTTATGATGAAGGGAAAAGGGTTTCGGAAACTTTGATGATGGATTATTACCGCCAGAATAAAGTTGATATAAAAATTATCCGGATTTTTAACACCTATGGTCCGCGCATGGCGCTAAATGACGGGCGTGTTGTGAGTAATTTTATTGTCCAGGCACTTCAAAACAAAGATATCACCATCTACGGGGAAGGCTTGCAAACACGCTCTTTTCAATATGTGGATGATCTCGTGGATGGCGCCATTAAGATGATGCAGGCCGAAGATTTTATCGGGCCGGTAAATATTGGCAACCCAAATGAATTTACAATTAAAGCCCTGGCCGAAAAAGTTATTGACCTAACCGGGGCTAAATCTAAAATAATCCATAAACCGCTTCCGGCAGATGATCCTACACAGCGCCAACCGGATATTTCTTTGGCCAAAGAAAAACTAAACTGGCAGCCCACAATCTTGCTTGAAGAAGGGCTTAAGAAAACCATTCCGTTTTTTGAAGAAGAATTAAAAAAAAATAAAATAACATAAACCTCTTGTTTGTATTTACTAGAGAACTTATATTGATCGATTTTCCTGAATAATTATTTTTTGGAAAACCCGCCTTATTTTCGTATTTTTGCCCTCTTAAATATTTTTTATACCAAACTCACTTGTTCGTTCAGGGATTAATAAATCTTATTAAATATAATATAGCGCTGACTGAGGTTGCTGTCACTCAATTGATACAGTTTTACGGGTGCGTTTAATGAATAGTTGGAGGAGTTCTAAATGTCAGGTCATTCTAAATGGCATTCAATAAAACATAAAAAAGCAAAGGTAGATGCCGCAAGAGGTAAGGTATTTACAAAACTTATAAAAGAATTAACGGTTGCTGCCCGTGTTGGTGGTGGCGATCCGGACATGAACCCGAGGTTACGTGCAGCGGTGAACTCTGCAAAGAGCGCTAATATGCCCGCTAAGAACATCGATAATGCGATTAAAAAAGGGACAGGCGATTTACCGGGTGTGGTTTATGAAGATGTTGTGTACGAGGGTTACGGCCCCGGCGGTGTAGCGGTTTATATGGATGCCGTGACAGACAATAAAAACCGAACGGTTGCCGAAGTACGCTTCATGCTCAGTAAATCGGGCGGTAACCTTGGTGAAAATGGCAGTGTGGCGTGGATGTTTGAACGCAAAGGGATGATCTCTGTTGCCAGGGAAAATAACTCGGAAGATGAATTGTTGGAGCTGGCCATCGAAAGTGGCGCCGAGGATATGGAAACCAACGACGATGAGTTTGTGATCTATACTTCGTTTGAAGATTTTAATCAGGTACGCGCTGAACTTGAAGAAAAAAATATTGAAATTGCTTCTGCCGAAGTGACTATGATCCCTAAAAATACAGTTGAAGTTACGGGCAAAGATGCTGAGAAGCTGATGAAGCTGATGGAACAAATTGACGATCATGACGACATCCAAAATGTGTACGCCAATTTTGATATTGATGACAGCGAGATGGAAAGAATTTTAGGCGAATAATGGACTGCTTTATAATTCTTGGTATCGATCCGGGATTAAATACGACCGGGTATGGTATTATTGAAGTAAAGGCTAATAACCCAAAGTTGATTAAATACGGTCATATCCGGACCAAGCCTAAAAATAGCCTGGCCGATCGCCTGACAGTTATTTTTGAATCACTGGATGCCATTATTGCGGAATATAAGCCCAACCGTGTGGCGATCGAAGATATTTTTTATGCGGATAATGTTAAGACAGCTATTGTAATGGGGCATGCACGCGGGGCGGCAATTGTAGCAGCAACAAAGAACAATGCATCTATCGGTGAGTTTACCGCGAGGGAAGTAAAAATGTCGGTGGTTGGCAATGGCGCGGCCTCAAAAAGCCAGGTAAATTTTATGGTAAGTAATATTCTTAAGGTAAAAGAAAAGATCACCCCCGAAGACGCATCGGATGCGTTGGCGGTTGCTTTGTGCCAGATGCACCGTATGCAAATGGAAGCAAAAGGGTTAGTTAAAATTTAATGTATTAATATATAAATGGGATTATAGATTCTAAAAAACCTACAGAAGTTGTACTGGATGTTAGTGGCGTTGGTTATCTCCTTAAAATATCTTTATCTACCTTTAAACATATTCCCCAGGCGGGTGACAAGATAAAATTGATGAGCTATCTTCATGTACGTGAAGATGTTTTACAGTTGTACGGTTTTTTTGAGGTACGGGAAAGAGAGGTCTTCCTAAGCCTGCTTTCTATTTCCGGGATCGGGCCAAAACTCGCCCAAACAATTTTATCAGGATTAACGCCCGATGAGCTGATACATGCGATCCAGACGGGCGATGAGAAGACTTTAAATACAATTTCCGGGGTTGGCAAGAAGACGGCGCAACGGCTTGTGGTGGAGCTGCAAGATAAATTTGGAAAGTTAGAAGTAACGGCCGGCCAGGGAATAAATCGTACAGAAAAGACTTTGAACGGTGTTGAACAAGAAGCGATGATGGCGCTAATGTCGCTTGGGTATACACGGATTGCGGCAAATAAAGCGATTGAAAAAGCGCAGAAAACCGAAAAATTAAAGATTGTTGAAGATTTATTAAAACAGGCCTTACAGGTAATTTAACTTTTATGAACGATCTTATTACACCCGATCATTTATCGGAAGATGATGAAATTGAGATCAGCCTGCGCCCACACAAATTAAGTGATTTTATCGGGCAGGAAAAAGTTAAGGAAAACCTGGCTATTTTTATTGAAGCGGCCAAACAGAGGGGCGAAGCGCTGGACCATGTTTTGCTTTACGGGCCACCGGGGCTTGGCAAAACAACCCTGGCGTTGATTTTAAGCCGGGAACTGGGCGTTGATATAAAATCGACATCCGGGCCGGTGTTGGAAAGGCCGGGCGATTTAGCCGGGTTGCTTACAAATTTGCAGGAAAAAGATGTTCTTTTTATCGATGAAATCCACCGGGTGAACAGTGTTGTAGAAGAATATTTATACTCGGCAATGGAAGATTTTCATATTGATATTATCATCGATAAAGGGCCTAGCGCGAGATCGGTTCAACTTAATTTGGAACCTTTTACCCTGGTGGGCGCAACAACCCGGGCAGGACTTTTAACCGCGCCGATGCGGGCACGTTTTGGTGTAGTGCTGCGGATGGATTATTATTTTCCTGAAGAGTTGTTCACGATAATAATACGTTCGGCAAAAATTTTAAATATTGAGATCGAAAAAGAAGGGGCGATGGAAATTGCCCGTAGATCGCGCGGGACACCCCGTATTGCAAACCGTCTGTTACGACGGGTGCGGGATTTTGCGCAGGTGTTAGCAGAAAACAAAATCACAAAAGCTGTTGCAGACGATGCCCTGAAAAGGTTGGATGTAGACAGTAAAGGCCTGGATGACATGGATAAGCGTATCTTGCTGACCATTATCGAAAAATACCAGGGCGGGCCGGTTGGCCTAAATACAATCGCAGTTGCAGTAAGCGAAGAGAGTGATACAATAGAGGAAGTTTACGAACCTTTCCTGATTCAGCAAGGGTTTATAAAGCGTACCTCACGCGGGCGGATGGTGACGCAGATTGCGTACGAACATTTTGGCCTGACAAAAGGAAAACAACAGGGGCCGCTTAATCAGCAGTCCTTATTTTAAAACAAAGTAAGTAGGAGTAAATATTATGAAACTTTCTGAAATACAATTTGACGTACCCAAGAAACTGGTTGCGCAATATCCCGTGGATGTGCGTGATGAGTCCAAACTCATGGTCGTCAATCGGAAGGACTCCACTCTTGAAGATAAGATTTTCAAAGATATTGTTGATTATTTTAAAGAGGGCGATGCGTTGGTGGTGAACGAAACAAAAGTTTTTCCGGCGCGCATCTTTGGTGTAAAAGATAAAACAGATGCAAAGGTTGAACTGCTTCTTTTGAGGCAACTTGCATCTACCATGTGGGAAGTTTTGGTAAAACCAGCACGGAAAGTACGTGTGGGCAACCGTATCCAGATTACCGACGATTTGGGTTGTGATGTTATTGACAACACAACCTCAGGTGGCCGCGTAGTCCGTTTCGATTATAATGGCGAAGACTTTTTTAACCTGATCGGCAGAGTAGGTAAATCGCCTTTACCGCCGTATATCAAGAGGGAAGCCGAAGAGCTTGATAAAGAAAAATACCAAACCGTTTATGCGCAGAAAATTGGCGCGGTAGCTGCCCCAACAGCTGGTTTGCATTTTACCGAAGATTTACTGGAAAAGTTGAAAGCCAAAGGAGTTAAAATAATTCCTTTAACATTGCATGTTGGCCTTGGCACTTTTCGTCCGATACAGGTTGAAGATTTAGGCCGTCACCAGATGGATTCTGAATATTATGAGTTGTCGCGTGAATCGGAAGAGCAAATCAATGAAGTGAAGCGCAAAGGTGGCCGGATAGTCGCAGTAGGCACAACAACCGTACGTGTGCTGGAAACGGTTGCCACGGTCGATAAATTTGTAAAGGCAAATTCGGGATGGACGGATAAATATATCCATCCGCCTTATACCTTTAAAGTGGTTGATGCACTGATTACAAATTTCCATGTATCGGGCTCTACACTTTTCTTATTGTCTTGTGCGTTTTCTGATAAAGACACAATGATGAAGGCCTACAAAAAAGCGGTCAAGCAAAAATACCGCTTTCACAGTTATGGCGATGCAATGTTTATTTACTAGGCTTGTGGGCTTAAATTTTTGTCCTAAGTAATACTTATAAACACATTGACCTTCAAGGCTGTAATTTTTGCCTTGAAGGTTTTTTTAATTCTAAAATATTTGTTAGCTTTAGGCTTATGATTGATTATATCGAAAATATTATTTCCCAGGTTGATCCGATAATCGCTTACCTGATCCTGTTTGCCAGTGCATTTGTGGAAAATACCTTTCCGCCTATCCCCGGCGATACGGTTACAGTGATTGGCGCGTATCTGATAACAACGGGCAAGCTAAGTTTTACCGGTGTCTGGCTTTCTACAACATCAGGTAGTGTGATTGGTTTTTTTACCATGTACCTGATCGGCTCAAAGTTAGGTAAGGAGTTTATCTCCAATGAAAAGCGCGCTAAAATTTTTGGCTTTGAGCGTATCGAAAAAATTGAAGTATGGTTTGCCAAATATGGTTATTGGGTAATTGTTGCCAATCGTTTTCTTAGTGGAACACGTAGCGTTATCTCGCTTTTTGCCGGGATATTTAAACTGAGCTGGGTTTGGGTGTTAATTTTAGCTTCGATCAGTGCGCTGGTCTGGAACGGGCTTTTAATGTATGCCGGTTATGTTTTGGGTGTGAACTGGGAAAATATTACGGCTATAATCAGCCAGTATAATAAAATAGTCATTATTTTGACCGTATTGCTGGTTGGCGGTTTTTTGATCTATAAATATATTTTAAAAAAGAGAGTGAAAAAAAATGTCTGATGTTCGTGTAAGGTTTGCGCCAAGCCCGACCGGGTTTGTGCATATTGGGAGTTTAAGAACGGCGCTGTATAATTACCTGTTTGCAAAAAAAAATAATGGTACGTGTGTGTTGCGTATCGAAGATACTGACCAGGCGCGTTTTGTAGAAGGGGCTATCGAAAACCTGATCGATACGATGGAATGGCCCGGGATTTCTTTTGATGAAAGCATTGACAATCCGGGCGATTATGGCCCTTATAAACAATCGAAACGCCTGGATATTTATAAAAAATATGTGCAGCAATTGATGGACGAAGACAAAGCCTACCCTTGTTTTGCCACATCCGAAGAATTGGAAAAAATGCGCGAAGAGCAGATTGCTGCCGGCCAGGACCCAAAATATGATGGCCGTTATCGTGATTATCCAAAAGACAAAGCTGAGCAAAGGATGAAAACGGATCAATATGTGGTTCGCCTAAAAGTGCCACAGACAGGTGAAACTATCGTAAATGACATTGTTCGTGGCGAAGTTGTTTTTCAGAATGAAGTTCTGGACGATCAGGTCATTTTAAAAAGTGATGGTTTCCCAACATACCACCTGGCCAATGTTGTGGATGACCATCTTATGAAAATAACCCATGTTATCCGTGGTGAAGAATGGTTGCCAAGCACGCCCAAACATGTTTTACTGTACCAGTTTTTTCGATGGGATTTACCGCAGTTTGCCCATCTGCCCCTTTTATTAAATGAAGACCGTTCCAAGTTGAGTAAACGGCAGGGCGATGTGGCCGTGGAGGATTATCGTAGCAAAGGATTTTTACCGCAGGCTTTAGTAAATTTTGTGGCGCTTATTGGTTGGAGCCCCGGCGATGGAACGGATCAGGAAATATTTAGCATGGAAGAACTAATTGAAGCTTTTTCGCTGGAACGGGTAAATAAGGCCGGCGCTGTTTTTGATATTTCCAAACTGGAATGGATGAACGGCTATTATATCCGTACTTTGGATGAAGGGCAATTGGTTGAATTTTTACAACCCTTTTTAGAAGATGCCGGCATTGATACTTCAGACAAGGAGAAGACTGCAAAAATTTGCCTTGCTGTGCAGAAACGTATCGAGAAAGCCACCGATGTTAAAACGGCAGCCAAAATATTTATCAATGATGTGTTGGAAATTGACGAGAAGGAAGCCCTGGATATTTTAAAAGAAGAAACGGCCCGCGCAGTTCTGGAAACATTTTTAGAAAAAGTTAATACATTGGGCCACCTTGACTCAGATGCGTTTAAGCCCGTGATGAAAGAAATCCAAAAAGAAAAAGGGATCAAAGGCCCCTTCCTATGGAAACCGGTGCGTGTGGCGCTGACAGGCGCAGAATCCGGCCCGGACTTACCTTTGGTCATCGATGTTTTTGGTAAAGAAAAAGTGTGTAGTTTTGTACAGCAGGCTTTGGAAAAATATGTGTAAATGTTGGGCTAAAGACATTGTTCTATAGGCCATGGTATCCCTGTCATAAATGGCGAGGTGATAAACTTAACTCTAATAATCAGGGTTTTAACCCAAAAAAAACAATGAGTAAAATGAACGAAAAAAATACGACAAACGAAGAAACTAAATCCCCATCAAACTTCATCCGTACTTTTATTGAAGAAGATTTGAAAGCGGGGCAATATAAAAAAGTACACACCCGTTTTCCACCGGAACCCAACGGCTACCTGCACATTGGTCATGCAAAATCCATTTGTTTAAATTTTGGATTGGCCGAGTCGTACAATGCCGTGTGCAATTTACGTTTCGATGATACAAATCCCAGCAAGGAAGAAGACGAATATGTCCGTTCCATAAAAGAAGATGTGAAATGGCTTGGATTTGATTGGGGCGAAACAGAGTTTTATGCTTCAGATTATTTTGACCAATTACATGCTTATGCCATCCAGCTTATAAAAGCGGGCAAGGCTTATGTGGAAGATTTGAATGCCGAAGAAATCCGGGAATATCGGGGCACCTTAACCAAGCCCGGAAAAAACAGCCCGTATCGTGACCGTTCTGTTGAGGAGAATTTGGAACTGTTTGAAAAAATGACCCGTGGCGAGTTTGATGAAGGCTCAAAAGTTTTACGGGCAAAAATTGATATGTCCTCACCAAACCTAAATATGCGCGACCCGGTTATGTACCGTATCTTAAAAGTGCACCACCACCGTACGGGCGACAAATGGAAAATTTACCCCATGTACGATTGGGCGCATGGCCAGTCCGATTCAATCGAGGGCATCAGCCATTCCATCTGCACTTTGGAATTTGAAGACCATCGGCCTTTGTATAATTGGTTTGTAGAGCAGCTTGGCATCCACCATCCACGGCAGATTGAATTTGCCCGGCTGAATTTATCCTACACAGTTATGAGCAAGCGTAAGTTATTAAAACTTGTACAGGATAAGTTTGTTACAGGCTGGGACGATCCGCGAATGCCTACAATTGCAGGACTGCGCAGACGGGGTTATACACCGGAAGCGATCCGTAACTTTAGTGATGGCGTGGGCGTGGCAAAGGCCAATAGCCTCGTGGATATTGCCCAACTTTATGCAAGTTTACGGGAGGACCTGAACAAACGGGCCCTGCGTGTAATGGCTGTTTTGGACCCCATTAAAGTTGTGATTGAAAATTATCCCGAAGGCCAAACGGAAGAATTGGAAGCCGTCAATAATCCTGAGGATGAAAGCGCCGGCAAGCGGACTGTACCATTCTCCCGGGAGATTTATATTGAGCGCAATGATTTTATGGAAGACGCGCCTCGTAAATATTTCCGCCTGGCCCCGGGCAAAGAAGTGCGTTTAAAACATGCTTACTACATCACCTGTACGGATGTGATCAAGGATGAAAACGGCAAAATTATAGAATTGCGTTGCTCATACGATCCGGCAACCCGTGGTGGCTGGTCGGATGATGGGCGCAAAGTTAAAGGGACATTGCACTGGGTTTCAATCGAGCATGCATACAATGCCGAAGTGCGTTTATATGATCATCTTTTTACCGAGCCGGAACCGGATAAAGGTGAGATTGAGGAATGCCTTAACCCTGATTCGTTAAAAGTGATTACGGCCAAAACCGAGCCGAGTTTAAAAGATGCGCAGGCCGGCATGTATTTTCAGTTTTTACGCCAAGGTTATTTTTTCGTTGATTCGGTGGATTCCAAGCCGGGTGCACCTATATTTAATAAAACGGTCGGTTTACGCGATAGCTGGGCGAAGAAAAACGGATAAACCGTGGGGATGCATTTTGTCTCTGCAATACCATAAAGAAAAGAATATGAAAATAGCCGTTTTATTGGGCGGGACATCTCCCGAACGGGATGTCTCTTTGGATTCAGGTAAAAATATAGTTGATGCCCTGAGGAAATTAGGGCACAAAGTCTTTGCAATCGATACCGGGCTCCCTTTGCAAAAACTTGTGGCCGATCTGGAGATTCGTCCCGGAAACATGCCTGGTTTTGAAGAAAAGCATGGCCTGTACGCAAAGCTGTTTTTACTCTCCCAGTTAAACATTGATCTGGTTTTTAATGGCCTGCATGGCGGCGATGGTGAAAATGGCGTGGTCCAAACCTTACTCGATACTTTAAAAATAAAATATACCGGATCGAGCGCTATGGCCTGCATGCTTGCCATGGATAAAGAGATTTCCAAGATGATTTTGCTGCAAGCCTGCCTGCCCACAGCAAAATCAATTGCTGTCCGCAACGCCGATGAAACAATCAATTTAAAAGAACTGAATTTCCCGGTGATTGTTAAACCGGCTGATGGTGGCTCGTCGTTGGGACATACGGTTTTACAAAATGATGACAAAATGGAAGAGGCCCTTAAATTTGCCTTTGAATATGGAAAAAAAGTTTTAATCGAGGAATTTATCTCTGGTAAAGAAATTGCGGCCGGTGTGTTGGACGGGCAAGCGTTGCCTTTGGTGCATATCAAACCAACACACGATATGTACGATTACGAATGCAAATATACGCCGGGCATGAGCAGCTATGAGGTGCCCGCACAATTAGATCAAAAAATAACGGAAAAAATACAAGACTATGCTTGCAAAATGTACGGACTGTTAGGCTGCAAAGGTTACGCACGGATTGATTTTTTGGTGGATGAAGAGAATCGGCTGAATATATTGGAGGCTAACACATTACCGGGCATGACCGAAACAAGTTTATTCCCAAAGGCGGCCAAAGAGGCGGGATATAGCTTTGAAAAATTAGTTGAAAAAATAGTACAGGAAGCGATAAAATAATCATGGGCTTAAAAGAAAACAATCTGGTTTTATACAACACGC
Source organism: Calditrichota bacterium (assembly GCA_024277115.1). GTDB lineage: Bacteria > Calditrichota > Calditrichia > Calditrichales > J004 > JABFGF01. The sequence goes on along the minus strand of JAJRVW010000222.1, from coordinate 56,154 downwards.
TCTCTCGTAAAAAAGAAGAATTTGTTCCCATCAACCCGGGTTTTGTAGGCATTTATGTATGCGGGCCAACGGTTTATGGCGATTCGCATTTGGGCCATGCCAAAAGTTACATCAGCTTTGATGTGATCGTGCGTTATTTCAGGCATTTGGGGTATAAGGTGCGCTATGTTCAAAATATTACCGATGTGGGCCATCTGCAAAGTGACGCGGACGAGGGCGAAGATAAAATTGCCGAGCAGGCCCGGTTGGAGCGATTGGAGCCGATGGAAGTGGTTGAAAATTATACCCGAAGTTATTTTGAGGACATGGATGTTTTAAATGTGTTGCGCCCGGATATTTCACCGCGGGCATCCGGTCATATCCCGGAGCAAGTGGAGATGATCCAAACTTTGATGGAAAAAGGGTATGCCTACGAGGCCGATGGCAATGTTTATTTTGAGGTGGAAAAGTTTAAGGATTATGGCAAGCTATCTGGCCGCTCGGTGGATGAAATGCGTGAAGGGCACCGTGTTGAGGTAAAAAGCGATAAACGCAACGCGGCGGATTTTGCCCTCTGGAAAAAAGCCGATCCAACCCATCTGATGCGCTGGAACAGTCCCTGGGGCAAAGGCTATCCCGGCTGGCATTTGGAATGCTCCTGCATGTCCAACAAATATTTGGGCGAGACTTTCGATATCCACGGTGGCGGTATGGAAAACAAATTCCCGCATCATGAATCGGAAATTGCCCAAAGTGAGGCGGCCAATGGCAAACCTTTTGTGAAGTACTGGATGCACAATAATATGGTCAATGTCGATGGTGTGAAAATGGGCAAATCGCTGGGGAATTTTAAAACCTTAAAAGCGGCCTTAGAGAGCTATCCGCCACTGGCTATTCGATTTTTTATTTTAACCAGTCATTACCGCGCCACGCTCGATTTTAGCGAAACAGCACTGCAAGCGGCAGAAAAAGGGTTGCAAAAAATATATACGGTTGTGGAAAAGGTTTTTACTTCCAAAGCTTTATCCGAAAAAACAGACGACGCTTTTGAAAAAGAGATTGAAGCTTATGAAGCTGCTTTTCAAGAGGCGATGGATGATGATTTTAACACACCGCGCGCTATTGCGGCCACATTTGATTTTATCAAAAAAACAGCTTCCTGGATTGAACGCGAGCCTGATAAGTTATCAGTCCCAACGCTGGAAAAACTGACATCCGTTTTAAAATCCCTTTTAGATGATGTGCTGGGTTTATTGCCGGAGAGTTTTGAGAAAGAGGAAACTTCCTCTGATAAAATGGACGGTGTAATGGAATTATTGATCAGTTTACGGGCACAACTACGCGCGGAGAAAAACTTTGCCCTGGCCGATGAAATACGAAATAAGCTTACAGAATTGGGCATAACCCTAAAAGATACACGCGAAGGCACCACCTGGGAATAACTTGCCGATGGCGGGTAGGAGCGCTTTCCAAAGCGAGAGAATCTATAATGCAGGAGCACTTTCCTAAGCGCGCAAACCATCCTTCAGCAGGTTATGGTCTAAATTAATATTCGCTGACAGGAGTCAGCTCCTACCTTTTTTGTTGAATCCGATAGGCGGAAGGAATCATCTGCCGGCAAGCGTGGTTTCCAAAGTACGTTTTGAAATGTATTACAGCGCCTGGCCTGAAGGTAGGAGCACTTTCCTAAGTGCGCAAACCATCCTTCAGCAGGTTATGATATAAATTTAATATTCGCTGACAGGAGTCAGCGCCTACCTTTTTTGTTGAATCCGATAGGCGGAAGGAATCATCTGCCGGGAAAAATATGCAGATGCCGGTAGGCGTGGTTTCCAAAGTACGTTTTGATATGTATTACTGTGCCTGGCCTGAAGGTAGAAGCACTTTCCCAAGTGCGCAAATCATCCTTCCGCAGGTTATGGTCTAAATTAATATTCGCTGACAGGAGTCAGCTCCTACCTTTTTTTGTTGAATCCGAGATGCGGAAGGAATCATCTGCCGGGAAAAATATGCAGATGCCGGTAAGTGTGGTTTCCAAAGTACGTTTTGATATGTATTACTGTGCCTGGCCTGAAGGTAGAGGCACTTTCCCAAGTGCGCAAACCATCCTTCAACAGGTTATGGTCTAAATTAATATTTGCTAACAGGAGTCAGCTCCTACCCGCCATTTAACCATATAATTTTTTACTATCCAAAAACGATATAAATCCTTACATTTCTGGTATGGACGACTTAAGGAAAAAACTTTCCCGTATATTTGTTGTAGATTTTTTACTCCTTATTATTTGCATCCTTGGGCTCACCCGGATTATACAAAAGGCCGGCCTCAGCCCCGAAAAACATATTTCTTTTAATGTGGAAAAAGACGGGTTGTATGTAAATAAAATTATCTCGCCCGGACTAACCAAATATTTTGCAACGGGGGACAAACTTATTGCCATTGCAGGCCATGCTATTTCCTCCAAAGAAGAGATTGAATTTGTCCTGGATTCCTATTCAGAAGGTGATATTGTTTCCTTTTTAGTCCTTCGTCATGGGCAGCAAATCCATTTAAAAATCGAACTTCCTTTTTACTATAATTGGATCGATAACACCGCCCAAACCATTGTAGGGCTGATCTTTTTTATTTTTGGGGTTTTTGTCATCTACAAACGCCCGGAACTTGTAATGGCCAATGTTTGGCATTGGGCTTCTGTTGGGACGGCAATTATAATCACCTCAACATGGGGAACATATTCTGCCGGGGAGTTTAGTATCGGGCAGTTTACACGATTGTTTTTCTTTATTGCCTATGCTTTTGTGCCTTCGTTATTTATCCATCTAAGTTTTGTTTTCCCGCGTTATAAATGGCAAAATTTAAAAAAGCTAAGCTATCTTTTATATGGTTTCTCGACGGCATTGGCCATTACGCTTTGCGGTACGTTCCTGATGGCTTCTTCCACTGTTTCGCTTGATTGGTTTAACCACCTTCTAACCGCATTTAATTTAAACCGCCTCTATTTTGCCGTGGCTATGACCTTTGGCGTGGCAAATATTTTTCATTCTTCAATTCATGCGCAGGAGGAATCGGAGCGCAGGCAGATACGCTGGGTCGTTTTTGGTCTGGCGATTGGGCCGCCGGCGTTTGTTTTTTTGTGGCAGCTACCTCAGGTTTTCTCGGTTGATTTAATCGTTCCAGAGTTTACAATTGTTCTTGTAATGTTAATTGTCCCGGTTACTTTTAGTATCGCGATTGTGAAATACCATGTTTTCGATATTGACCATATTTTCCGTAGAAGCTCGGTTTATTTTTTCACAGCATTAATCCTTTTGGTGATGTATGCCGCGCTGGTTGGACTTTCTGTTTTGTTTATTGGTTTTATTACAGTAGAGTCATCGCTGGTTACAACGGTAGTGGCGGCCATCCTAACACCGTTGATATTTGAACCCCTACGCCGTTTTCTGCAAAAAATGGTTGATCAGAAATTTTTCAGGGTGCGTTATAATTATCGTCTTGCACAACAAAAATTTACACAGGAATTAAACACAAGCCTGGATAAAGAAAGCATCGTACAAATGACAATCCGCCGGATAGACGATTTATTGCAGGTGAAATTTTCCGGATTTTATATAAAAAACGAACAAGGTGTGTGGGAAATATCAGCAAGTAAAAATTTTGGCCGATTTCCCGGGGAGATAATCGACGATTTGGTTGTTTATGCGCAAAACTCATCAAAGGCTGTTTTAAGTTATTTTAATATGTTGGAATCAGGCATTCCGTTTGAAGCGCTGGATAAGAAAAATTTAAAGATAGCCGGTAAATGTTTGATAGTCCCGTTAAAATCCCCAACGGCAGAAATAATCGGGATGTTGATTTTGGGCCGTAAAAAGTCCGGGCAAAAATTTACGCTCGAAGATATAGACCTTTTAAAAACAATTGGAATTCAACTTGGTTTGGCCTTGCAAAGAACAGAGCTTCAAAAACAGCTTCTGTTAAAAAATCTTGAAACAGAAAGGTTAAACGAGCTCAACCGTCTAAAATCCTATTTCGTCTCCGGTGTTTCGCATGATTTGCAATCGCCGCTAACTTCCATCAAAATGTTTGCCGAGTTATTGGCTGAAAAAGAAAATATCCCAAAAGAAAAACAAAAAGAATATTTAAAAATTATTGAAGGCGAAAGTGCACGACTCTCGCGTTTAATAAAAAACGTATTGGATTTTTCAAAGATTGAACGAGGAAACACGGCTTATAATTTTAGGGAAATCAGTTTAAACAAGGTGCTAAAAGATGTCCTGCACCTAATGGATTATCAGTTTAAGCAACGTCAATTTAGAGTTAAAACCGACTTTTTAGAAAAAGATATAATTTTATCTGCCGACGAAGATGCGCTTTGTTCGGGTTTTATAAATGTTCTGACGAACTCGATTAAGTATTCTGATAAACAAAAAGAAATACACATATCTACAGAATTGAAAGATGGCCACGTGATTATTAAAATTGCCGATATGGGCATTGGAATTTCGAACGAGGATCAGCAGCACATCTTTGATACATTTTATCGTTCGCAGGATGAAAGTGTCCAAAGTTCCGGTGGTGTGGGGTTGGGGTTAAGTTTGGTTGCCCATGTAGTAAAGGCGCACAAAGGGACAATTGAGGTTGAAAGCAAATTGGGCGAAGGGACCGTTTTTATTTTAAGTTTTCCCCTTAATATAAAATAAGCAATGGAGATACTGATGAGCACTATTTTAATTATCGAAGACGATCCGGCTATATTACAAGCTTTGCAGGCCAGTTTTGAAGAAGAACACTACAACCTTATTTCGGCAAGCGATGGCCTTGAAGGCTACGAAAAAGCCCTGCAAACGGATATTGACCTGATCATTTTGGATTTAATGTTGCCAGGCAAAAACGGAAAAGATATTTGCAGCGATCTGCGTAAAAATGAAGTTGTGACACCAATTCTTATCCTTTCCAGCAAACAAGATGAAATCGACAAAGTGCTGTTATTGGAGCTTGGCGCGGATGACTATGTAACCAAACCGCCAAGTATCCGCGAGTTGTTGGCACGGGTAAAAGCCTTGTTGCGCCGGTCCACGGGTCTTTCTCAAAAATTAAACGCTTTTACCTTTGGCAATATCACGCTCGATTTTAAACGCCTCGAGGCTTATAAAAACAGTGAGCCGGTCAAACTTTCCTCAAAGGAGTTTGAGGTGATCCGCTTTTTTATTGAGCATGAAGGCGAGGTGGTATCGCGTGATCAACTTTTAAACGAGGTTTGGGGCTATGATGTTTTCCCCACAACACGTACGGTCGATAATTTAATCTTAAACCTGCGTAAAAAAATTGAAGACGACCCGGCCAATCCGGAGCATTTACTGACCATGCACGGCTCAGGTTATAAGTTTTTAAAGTAATCCAAATAATCCCCTTACAATTTTTTACATCACAATTACATTTTCCTGACATCCCCTCTGTGCGGATAACCTATTTTTCTCCTGAATGTTTGATTAATTCTTAGGAGGATTCAATGGATTACCTGGTTTGTTTTTTAATTACAATTATCCTGATCATCGGTATCTACCAGTTCTATTTCTGGACGCAAAAAAACAGTTTCCGGGAAGCGCGTGAGTTTAAGGCCACGCGCATCGACGCATTTTTTAAAATGAGGCCGGGCTGGGTTTATGTTTATTCGGGCTTGTATTACCCGGTTATTGTTTTGCTTATTTATGTGGTTCAGGATATGCGCCAGTTTAATTATATGGCGATCAGTTTTTTATGCTGATGCTCATGCAAATGGCCTTTTTTATCCTCGTGCCGGTTGTAACGCCGCACCATTGGCGTGAATTGCCAAAAAGTAAAAGTGTGAGCGTCCGGTTTTTAAAATTGGTACAAAGTATCGACGCGCGTTCCAATTGTTTCCCGAGTATGCATGTGAGTGTCGCGACTTTAACATCCCTGCATTTAATTTACAATGCGCCTTTTCTTGCGCCCTGGGCCTGGATTTTCCCGCTGCTCATTGCCTTAAGCGCCCTCTATACAAAACAACACTATTTTTATGATTTGGCCCCGGGAGCCGTTTTGGGGTGGGTTGCCTTCAAAGGTTTTCAGTGGATGTGGGTGTAATGTATTTGATTCTGGTGGGTTCGCTTTATGATTATTATCGTTCCCATAATCGCTTTTGTGTGCAGAAAGAAATGTCTGAGCTGTTTATTGGGATTCAAATGTTTAACAAAACTTTGACAATATTTAACATTAGCCTGACAAACCGGGCTACAAATAAAATTAGTTTTTACTAATTCAAAAATCATAGGAGGAAATTATGTTAGTCAAATCAAGAACTTTTAAATCACTTTTTTTAGGGATTATTTTAGCCCTGTTTCTTATCGTTCCCCTTTCGGCACAATCATTTGATTATGACACGCCGGTTGAGTTTCGCGAGCGCAATTTAAGTGGGCCGCGCCTGGGCATAACCTACATCCCGGGCCAGGGCGAGCTTGTAAATAAGTTGGACAAGGTTGGGATTGGTACGACTCTTAGTCAGTTTGGTTGGCATTTTGAATATCAGATCGTTCCTAAAGGTGGCGGCCCTTCTTTTATAATCGAGGCTGTCCCGATGGTTGCCGGCGTAGAGTATGGAAAGTTAATCCCGAGCGTAACGCTTGCAATGGGTATCCGTTTGCCGAATGGGATTGAGTTTGGATTAGGGCCCAATTTGATGTTAGGCATGGACGAGTTGGAAAAAGTCAAAGAGGATGGAAAGAAAGTGGAACCCATCCTTTCAGCGCTCACCATAGCAGTCGGCAAATCTATTAATTACAGTGGCGTAAGTATCCCCATAAACCTGGTTTTTACAACCAACCCAAAAGGGAACCGTATTTCGCTTATTTTTGGTTATGCCATCGCTGATTAAACCTCTTTATTTTCCCCTCAAAAAGAAGGCCTTGTTCTGTCTACCCGAACAGGGCTTTCTTCTTTTAATAAAAACCGTTAAATATTTGCCTGTTCGCACCCCGTCGGTTAGATTTACTCAACCTAAAACACCAACTTCCTCCCAGAGTTTATAAATGACAGCATATATTTCCCTATTGCGTGGTATTAATGTAAGCGGCCAAAAGCTGATTAAAATGGCCGAGTTAAAACAACTTTATGAATCGTTGGGTTTTGATGCGGTGCAAACCTACATCCAAAGCGGGAATGTGGTTTTTAAATCCGATGAACCGGACCGGTTAAAATTAATTGCACGTATTGAAGAAGCCATCAAGCAGAGGTATGGCTTTGATGTACCGGTCCAGATACGCAATAAAGATGAAATAAAAAGTATTATTGATGATCTGCCTTTTAAAGGAGAACGTGAACTGAACCGCTTGTTTGTTGTTTTTCTGGCAGAAAAACCTCCCCTTATACCTCTCGATGAAATTGAAAAGCTTAAAACCCCGCAAGATGAAATTGTGTTTAAGGACGGGCATATTTATATGTACTTGCCTGCCGGTGCAGGAAAATCCAAACTGGACAATAATACTTTGGAAAGAAAATTAAAAGTAAGGGCAACCGGCCGGAATTGGCGGACCGTAAACAAACTTTATGAAATGTGCAAAGGGTAAAAAGAAGTCTTGGAAACAGATTCAAAATATGATATTAGCAAAAAGAGATTAAAATGAAAAAAATAGTAACAGCGATAACTTTAATTTTCTTAATTGGATGTTCATCCACTAAACGTGTATTTAAGCCGTATGATCATGATTTCTGTGCGGAAATCCATCGTGATACAACAATTACCCTCGCCGACCAATTAGCGCCGGTGGCAGATTTAATGGCCACAAAAACAGGTGTGTTTAGCCTGGAAGAGGGTGACATGGCCATGGTGTCCCGTGCCTGGTTGAGTGAGTATGCCGAGAAAACCATCGATATTCAGTATTTTATTTTCTCAACGGATAATGTGGGTTTAATTGCCATCGATTATCTTTTACGTGCGGCGGAACGCGGTGTGAAAATCCGGTTATTGCTGGACGATTTGCTGGTGGATGCCGAGCCGGAGGATATTGTAGCCTTGGATTCCCACAGAAATATCGAAGTTAAAATTTATAATCCCAGCGCAAATATCGGTAAAAACATTATCTCGAAAATTACCAACTTAACTACAAATTTCCGTGGGTTTAACCAGCGCATGCACAATAAAACCTTTATTGTGGATGGCAAGATTGTAATAACCGGCGGACGTAATATCGCTGATGAGTATTTTGACTATGACCACGAATATAATTTCAGGGACCGCGATGTTTTACTGCTTGGCGGCATTTCTGCGGACGTGCAGCATTCCTTTGAAGAGTTTTGGCAAGATGAATTAAGCCGGCCCATCACCGAGCTGGTGGATGTAGAGGAGATGGATTTACATCCCGAGGTTATGTTTGACTGGTTGCATCAATATGCCTGCGACCCGGAAAATTACTGGCCACAGGTGCGCCAAAAAGTTAAAAATATCCCGCAAGGGTTTAAGGCAATCCAGGAATCCGGCAGCCTGCAATGGTTGGACAGCATCCGCTATGTCTCGGACGATCCGGGCAAAAACAGTGGAAGCCAGGGCTTAAGTGGCGGTGGACTTTCTACCGATGCGTTGATCGAATTGATCCAGAATGCAAAATCATCTGTAACGATCCAGTCGCCTTATCTGATCACAACCAAACTAAGTCAAAAACTTTTTAAGGATGCGGTAAAACGGGGTGTGAAGATACGCATCCTCACAAACAGCCTGGCCTCGACAGACAATTTGGAGGCTTTTAACGGCTACCAACGCAACCGGGACGATCTTTTAAAAGCAGGCGTAAAGATTTATGAATTCCGGCCCGACGCAGCTGTGCGCTACAAAGTGATGACCAGCGCCCTGCAAAAGAAATTGGATTACACGCCCACCTTTGGGCTTCATGCCAAATCCATGGTCGTTGATGGACATATTGCGGTTATCGGTACTTTTAACCTGGACCCACGCAGCGCCAACTTAAATACGGAATGTGTGGTGATCATGGATTCAAAAAAGGTATCCGAAAATCTTTTAAAAGTTATGGATGAAGAATTTTTACCGGAAAATGCCTGGGAAACGACGTTGGAATCTAATCCGGACTCGAAGGCTGGATGGTGGAAAAGGTTCAAAGCCTGGACACGCTGGCTGGTGCCCAAAAGTATCCTTTAAGTTTATAACCCAATGCTAAAATTTGTAAACAGTCCTGCATCTTGGGCAGGTGATTGCCCCAAAGTATTCTTTAAACCAATCATGTGGCCAACTTCCATTGGGAATACATCGGCAAATAACCGGCGTACGGTTTGCGTTGTAAGCTGGTCGCTCATCCGTGAAAAATAGAACTGTGCCGCTTCAAACTCCATTTCTAAAGCGAGTGCGACGACTTCCATAAATCCCGATTTCCCGGTAAGCCGGTCATCCGGTTGGGCATCGCTCACCAGAACTTGAGGAAAACCATTTTTCTCTGCAAAATTTTTATTAAAAAGGTCCAGGTGCTCCGCATGATGATTGGAATAAAGCAGGGCGGTTTGTTTTACGGCATCGGGTGTGGCCGGGTCGCTTTCAAAAACAGTGGCAATCGCCTCCTGGTAGGTTCGGATTGTTTTTGCCTCTGCCTGAGCGGCCTGGGTCATAATTTCAAAATCAGCGATCCACTTTTCATCACCGTTTACACTGTTTACCGTTTCGCAACTTGTATTTAAACTTCCGGCAATAACAGGTATGGCCGTGATGGCCGATTTTTTTAGAAAAGCGCGTCTATTCATTTTTTTCCTTATATCTACATGCTTACCGTTAAAATGGAACGAAAAGTAAAATCCTCTTTTTTAAGGGCGCTGTCATCAAAAGTTTGCTCGCTAAAGGCCAATTTAAAAAGCACATTGCGCGATAGTTTATATCCGAAAGCAGCGGAGTAACGCACCAGGTTATTATCCCAAGGGTTTGTGCGGGAAATCGTACTTCCAACCGGATTTGTAAAATCATTAAAAATCATTTTTTCGTAACGCGCGGCGATGTAACTGCCTGTTAAAAAGGGTGGTTCAAATTTTAAATCGATATAAGCGCTGTAGTTTGTTAAATCATAAGTTTGCAAATCACCTTTTGTGTTCACCTGAAATCCCCGTGCATCGGAAGCGGGCACTTTCCACATGCTGTAAATAAACTCGCCGGAGAGTTCAAAATAGGCATAAGCCGCAATAAAATCCGTACCAATTAGTGTTTGGCGGAACTTCTCCAATCGATCAAAAAGGAGGTTTTCCGATGCGCGTTGCATAAAACTTCCGTGGCTAAACGAAATGCCCTGCTGCCAAAAGATGACCGGTTGAAAACCCATGCGCCCAACAATGGCATAGTTTTGCAGGTTTGTAAAATTTTGTTGCGAGGCAGGTGCGGCATTTGTAACGGTAAGGGACAGGTCAAGCAATTCCGGGACGATGACCCAATTGGCCATAAACCCGGTGTTGTAACCGCCAAAATAGATGGTGGTCAGCCCCACATCACTACTGCCATAACTGCCTTCTTTGCCCGCCTTGGGCCAATAGCCGCGCTTATCGGAAATGTTTATAAAATAGCCATAGGCAAGCGGGGCGTTTACAAACAGGTTCTCGCTGGCAAGCTGCCTGCGTGGGTAAAGCCCAAAAGGGCTTACAAAACGTCCCAGGGTAAAATTAATTGGCGTATCTTCCGGCTCCCAGGAGAGGGCGGCAAGTGTGATGCGCAGTGGGTTTAATTTTCCTGTGCCCCAGGTATCCCATTGCAAACGGCCATTAAAGAAAAAGTTTTCATCGATCCCGGCAAATAGAAAAAGGTTAAACTGGTTAATGCCAATATGCGGACGACGAAATTCTTCGACAATTTCATTTGTAACAAATGAAGATTCCTTGCCGCCATAGGATGTTTCAAAATCAATGCTGCCGTTTATCTCTATTTGCGAAATCGCTGGCGTTGTGAATACGATTATCCAAAAAAGGATAAAGGCGCCTGTCATTCCTTGATAAAAGAACCGGGATGTGTAACCGGACTTGTTTTGGACTCTAAATTTTAGGTGGGATCCTGAAACAAGTTCAGGTTGAAAATCCCGATATTCAAATCGGGGATGACAAACCCGTTGGCCTGTTCCTGAATTAAGTTTAGGATGATTTTTGTGTTTTTTTATAATGGCAAAAAGTTTATGCACTTAATACCTCCACAATTTTTAATTTTTGGGTGATCCCTTTAAAAGCCATCAAGAGTAAATCCCCTCTTTTTACGTTTATGGTTTGTTGATCCAGTAAATCTTTGCGGATTAATATTTTCCCGGGCTTGGCGCTACTACAAAGGCGCGCGCCCAAATTGACTGTTGAACCCAAAGCTGTGTAATCCATGCGGTCCATGGCGCCCATGTTGCCTAAAATTACCGGCCCATAATTTATCCCGATCCCAATATAAATAGGGACGGGATCGGTTTTGTGTTCCTCGATAACCCGTTTCTGGATTTCTATGGCGCAATTTAACGCCCGTTCCGTGGAATTTTCTCCGGTAAAAAGGGCAAACATTTCATCGCCCACATATTTATCAACCGAGCCGTCAAATTTTGCGACGATCTCTGCCTGAAAGCCCAAATAGCGATTAAGCATGTTGATCACATCTTCGGGATCACGGTTTTCGCTAAAGGCCGTAAAGCCACGGATATCGGAGAAGAGGACAGTCAGGTTTTGCCGTGTCCCGCCGAGGGCAACATCGCTGCCGGACGATTGTTGTACCATTTCCAGTGTGTGACTGCCCACATATTTTGTCAGGTGCAGCCGTTCGCGCAGCCCGTTGACCATTTCATTAAAGGTTTGGGTAAGCCTGCCAATTTCGTCTTTTGTAGATGGGGCGACAGAGATATCCAAATTACCGGCCTTGACCTTGTCCATTCCATCAGCCAGTTTTAAAATGGGCCGCGAAAAATTTTTCCCGAGAAAGAAAGCAAAAATCAATGTAATGAGTAAAAAAATGGCGGCGGTTATAAATATATTTTTTTGTATGCTTTTTATAATGGAAAGCTCGGCCGATGTTGGGATTGTTGCCACATAATATGCCCGTTCGCCCACGCCCAACGGGCTGATAAAAACAAATTGCTCGATCCCTTTTAGCGTATCAATAAAAGCCGGCGTGGGTGTGGAAAACTCGATGACCGTATCAATGGCAGCCTTGTTTTTACGCACCAGGCGCTGAATCCCCGAACGGCGCGGGTTCTCAAACGAGCTGCCGACGAGTTGATCGTTATAAAAAATACTTATATCAATATTAGACTCGCCTTTGAGCTGTTTGGCCTCCACATCCGAAAAAAGTGTGCCAAGGGTGATGGTGCCAATTATGGATTCACTCGCGTAAATTGGCTTGGAAACAATCTGAAAAATGTCGGCGCCAAGTCCCCATAATTCTGTTGTTAAAATGGAATCCTCAATACCGTTTATGGCTTTGTAAACGGTCGATTTATTTGAGAGGTCGTCACCGTAATTTTTCGGTTCGTCTAAACGCGCCAAAACTTTTCCATCGGGATCGGTAACAATAAACAGGTCGACCATGGCAAACTGGGCAAATTCTTCCACGCTAAAATAAACCGAGGCCGCATCGTTTAGGCCTACATTGGCTTTGAATGTGGAGTTCTCTCCAATCAGGTAGCTGGATTCGTCCAGTCGTTCGTAGACAAGGGATTGTGTCTTTTTAAAAACGCCCTGCGTATTGTTAAAATCACTTATCACCTTTTCTTCAATCTTTTTGGTAAGTGTGTTTGTAACTAAAAAAAGCACGCCGCCAAGGATGATTATGGTCAATCCTGCAAGTGTAATAAATAATTTAGTTTGTATGTTTAATTTCATTTTTTTCCAACGTTTAAATGTGCTCCATAATTTTTTGGCATTGCCCTTATTTCAGTACGCATTATCTATCTCATGCTCTTACTCGCTCTCAATTTTCATAGAAAAAAGAGAAAACTAAGGATTAGATCATGATTAAGGTTTAAGCATACCCTGATTAATACAAGATTAGAGAACTGTCTCTTTCTTCAAGATATTTACTTGCTCAATGTAAAACTCTGTTCTTGTTTTTCATTTTTCTTTACAGTGATAATAGTTATTGTTTTTGGAAAATCCGGATGAATAACTTCAATTCGGTATTTTCCCGAAGGCAGATTTTTTAATAAATAAACACCGGATTTTCCGGCCTGTGTAAAATAGGGTGTTTTTAAACTGACGATTGTGGCGTTCATTTGGGAGTGAATATCACAAAAAAGTTTAATTTGCCCGGTTTTATTAATTGTGCGCGAAACAACAGCATTGGTGCGTCGTCTGCCAATATTAAACTTTGCGCCCGGCGTATAGCTGAAAACATTATGGAAAAACCGATCGAGGTTAATAAAATCAACGCGGGTACCGGGCGTTATGGCCAATACATGTGGACGGAATTCGGCATTTTTTTGCAGGATACGCGCTTTGGCCAATGGCTTTGTTTTGGCTTTAAACGAAAGAGGATAGGCCGCAATAATTACATCCTGAAAACTGGTGCGCTGTTTGGTAAAGTTTTTTTGTCTTTTTTTACGGGACGAGAGGCGGTTACGGTATACACGTCCGCGAAACGACCGGGTTTTCTTTTTGACTGCCGGCATAAAGATGCGTCCATAAACGCTTGTTGTCTGCGTTTGGGCCACAGCGGGATCACTTAAAAAGAGGCAAATTAATACCGTTGATATAGTTAGTATTCTTTTCATTTTTACCTTAACTTAAAATATCCAAATCTATTAAAAGTGTTTTATCAGTTTGTTTTATTGAAATGTAAAGGGTCGAAGAATTAATAAACCTAAACCAAAAGTTTTTAACTCGTAAACCGAATCCGGTATTCCCAAAAAAATCAAGGTATTATTGTAGGAGTAAAAGTGATAAAATATATTTTACTTTTTATTGTTTTCACTTTAAACCTTTTTGGCCAATCTAAAAGCATAAAAGGGTTTATTGCTGATGAGAAAACGGGCGAACCGTTAAGCGCCGCTAATCTCCAAATTGTAGGGACCTATCATGGTACGGTCACGAATGTTTACGGTGAATTTATCTTAAAAGTGGAAAAATTCCCCGTAGACATTGCGGTAAGTTATATCGGTTATGCGATAAAAAATGTGACTTTTAACCATCCACCGGAAAAACCTGTTTCAATATTGTTAAAACCGATTTTGTTGGAGACCGAGACAATTGTGGTCACCGCAGAAAACCCTGCCATGAATATTATGCGCAAGGTGATTAAAAATAAGCAAAAATGGCTGGCGAAACTTAAAACATTTAAGGCCGAAGCATACACCCGCGTTGTCCTTGCCAATGATTCCTCAATCGTATCCGTTGCTGAAAGCATCTCCGATTTATTTTGGGATAAAGAACGTGGCGCGCGCGAGGTGGTAATCTCCCAGCGGGAAACCAAAAACCTTAAAAAATCCAGGAATTTTGCATTTAGCGTCAACGTGGAAAACTTTTATGATGATGAAATAAAAATTATGAATTATCGTGTAGTTGGCCCTACGCACCCGGATGCATTTGAGTTTTATGAGTTTAAACTACTGCGCCTGGAAGCTTTTGATAAGGACACGGTTTTCGTAATTGAACTTGTTCCCACTGCGCTTTTGAACCCAACATTTATAGGAACGGTTTCTATTTTAAATAAAGAGTTTGCCATGTTGGCCATCGACGTAAAACCCAATCCGGAGAATATCTTTTTCCCCATGCCCATTGATGAGTGGAATGTGGCCTATAAGCAACAGTTCCGTAATTTTGGGCGCAAATTTTGGTTGCCTGTTGATATGCGCGCCATTGGTGAGATTAAAATCAGTTTCCCGGGCATGGATTTCCCACGTATAAAATACAGCAATTCAGTGCGCTTAACGGATTATCATGTAAATGTGGATTTACCGGATTCGCTATACAAAGATGATCGGGTCGTGCGTGTTGATACGGCCGCAGTCGCATTGGATTCATCTTTTACACGGCGCAGGGAGATTATCCCTTTGACCAAAGAGGAAGAGGCCGCCTATATCACAATCGATAGCACGGATAGTTTTAAAAAAGCGTTCCGGCCAAAAGGTTTGTTGGCTGATATGCTTATTGAAGATGATGAAGAGGAAGATAATAATAATACCATTGGTGTCGGCGCAAAAATCTTTAAGGGGTTTTCGCCTGATCTGGCCTATAACCGCGTAGAAGAAGGGCATCTTGGATTTAAATATAAAGGGTATATTGGCAAAAAACTTAAGGTGAAGGTAGGACTGGCTTTTAAGACCGGTATTAAACGCTGGGGCTATAATTACGGTTTAGAGTATACTTTTGGCCAAAAAAAGCCGGTTGTTTTTGAGGCTGATTATTTTTTAGGCTCCGGCATGAATTATGAATCGGAGAATTATCATCCTGTGATTACATCGGTAGGAACCCTGTTAGGCGCACAGGACTATTTTGATTATTATTGGAAACAGGCGGCTACATTTAAGCTTAGTCATAAAATTTGGAAATTTAATACCCGGTTTACCGGTTTGCTCAATATTGAAAAGCATGAATCTTTACCATCGCAAATTTCAAATTATAATCTTTTTGGGCGTGATATTAGCCAACGTCCCAATCCTAATATCGATGCAGGAAACCTGCGCTCCCTTGGTTTAAAAATACATTGGGGCAACCGTTTTGTCCCATTTGGCGTTGCAGGGCAAAAACGGGTCGATCTTTCAATCGAACATAGCAATCCCCAAATTATGGCCAGCGATTTTTCTTTTACACAATATAAATTGAATGTGAACTGGAATTTCCGCACCTTTTTACAGCGCCGGTTTATGCCCAATACGCTTGATCTGTTTTTTAGCGCCGGGTTTGTCAATGGCGATTTGCCAGTCCAAAAACTTGGAGTATTGGATGCTTCCTTGTTTAAAGGGTTCACGCCTTTTGGTACATTTAAAACAAATCGAGGACTGCCTTATATTGGTGAAAAATATTGGTCACTGTTTTGGGAACATAATTTCCGCAGTGTGCCTTTTGAGCTTCTTGGCTGGCGCTGGTTTGCGGAGAAAAATATTGGGATAATTGTTTTTGGCGGTCACGGTCAAAGTTGGCTTTCAGCCGCAAATAAATCTAAATTGAATTATATCAATAATAATATAAACAGGGTTCATAACGAAGTAGGCGTTTCTTTAAATGGGCTGCTTAGCTTTTTTCGGGTGGATGTAGCCTGGCGCTTGGATCGGCCGGGAACATATTTAGGGGTGAGTACCTTGCGCTGGTTTTAAAAATGTAAGAAACATTTTGGGGATTATTTTAAGGGGTGTGATTTAATGATTGAATTTTGGAGCACAATTAATCAGCCGGATTGTGGTGGGTGCGCGACAAATCGGCCGGGTAGAGACGCGATTAATCGCGTCTCTACCCGGAAAGGCGGAATGTTATGAAAATTAAAATTTTCTTGGTGCAATCAATTTTGTTTTTGGGTTGTTCGGAGAAGGTTTCGATCGAACATGCAGAAAAAACAAAAGTAAATGTTTTGGCTTGGACCAATAGCGGAAAGGCCTTAACCTCGCAAGATATCCAACAGGATAATATTTTAAATGTACTTTATGTGCAAAGTGATGCGTATGGTTTAATCTATCAGTTGAAAAAAGAAGCCAATCCGAATATTAAAATAGATTGGTATTCCAAAGAAAAAGTAAAAATTGCCCAAACTAAAATAAAATGGGATTATGATGAACGCTTCCCGGATTTTTTTGTGGCTGAAATGGTACCAAAGTTGTTGCCGTAAATGGGGGCAATCATGTTCAGGTTTATGATGGACAAGGTAAGGAACTAAGACGTTTTAGTTTATTGAAAAATGAAAAATATAACGCAGAGCAGGTCTTTTATGGCGCCGTTTCAGAGGATTTTGAACTGCTGTTTACCGGCGTTTATTCTGCGCAAGGTATACACCTTGTTTTAAGGACGCTGCAAAATAAAATCGTTTTTGACAACTTTTATGATGGATGGCAAATCCGTGCCGTTGCCCTTTCTCCCGATAAGAAATATTTTGCGGCATCACTCTATAAACAGGGCGATCCAATCCGTTTTAAGACAATCGTTTTGGATGAAAAAGGGGAACAATTATTCGAATCTGCAATGCGTTCGCGTCGTTTGGTTTTCAACCCGCAAAGTAGCCGGGTTGTTTTTATTGATAAAAGTAACCTGGAATTGGTAGACTTAAAATCAAATAAAAAGGCAGGTGTTTTTAATTTAGCCGATGAAGAACGGATTATCGTGGCCGAGGCATTTTCCGATAATGGGATATTAATGCTACAAACAGCGGAAACAATGCTAAATAAAAAAGATAGTTTTAGCCCGTGGCAATTTGTTAACAATACATTAATAAGCCTGGATATGCAGGCCAAAGAGATTGCACGGATTTCTTTTGAGGCGGATTGGGTAATACGGCCTGCTTTATGGTTTAATGCTGAAAAGAAACAGTTTTTTTATGGGCATAATGGCGGCTATAAATATATTTCGGTTATAAAATAACTTATCTTTTAATTAGGATATTAAAATGTCCAATAAACCAAAGAAGGCAGCGCCTGCAATTAAAGTCCAGGAAAGCCAATCTTTAAATTCATTTTTTTTGTGCTTTAAAAAAAGTAAGTGCATAACAAAGTGAGCAATAAAAAAAACATTCAGGCCGAAGATAAGCCCGGTGTTGTCCTGTTGTCCTAATAGTCCCGCCAAAAGAAAATAGAAAAGCGGAATGTGCGCCAGGGTGAAAACCATAAAACCGGATTTGTCATTAAGCGAGCCCAAACCCGGAAATAAACGCCACTCATGGCAACGTATCGCATCCATTTCGTGCATCAGGATAAAAGAAAATCCAAGATAAAAAAATATCGGGCTATCCATTATGAATCCTTTTTTTTGTGATATACTGATAGAGCTTTCGAAGAACGGTTTTATTCTCCTTGAGTGTTTTTCCGCTAATACGTGCCGTTTTTACCTGGCTTAGTTTGGGTAGTTTTATTTTCCCGTTGGCCAACGAATACATCCACAGCAGGTCAGGGTAGTTTATAACAATATTTGTTTTTACAGCCAGGTCGGTTTTTCCAATTTCGAATCCGATACGTTTTGCTGTTTTTGTACTAAAAAAATATGAACTGCCGCTTATTTCGATATTTTCCGGGATCAACCCTCGTTCAATCTCATCTATAATTTTTAGCAAACCCTCGAGAAAGTAAGCTAATATTTTATTACGTATTTCAATACCGGGGCGGCTTTTCCTGAGAACAAAAAGATAATCAAATGAGGTGCCCATGTGTAAATCATATTTTGCATTTGAGGGATTGTTAACAAGAAGCATCGGTGACAAGTATTTATACATGCCGATTAATCTAAAAAACGGCGTAAAACAAAATTGGAAGATTGGGCCTAATAGAAAAATTAAGAAAAAATATAAAAGATTTTGCGAGAGCAGATTGTACCATAGGCCAATAAGGGCAAATAATGGAATGAGCAGTAGTAGTGAAAATATCCACTGGAAGGTTTTAGTTTGTTGATAAAATGGATTCATGTTTTTATCTGTCCAATCACATTGGATGCCCCTTGACTAGAAATGTTGATTTGATAGAATCATCTTTTAGATGGTGTTTTTTTACACACTTGTTATTTAGAAATTGCGAAAGATCACCTTCGGAAGCAAATGAGATATAATGAACCTCATAACGTTTGGCTTAATCGATAAATCATGGTTACTTTTTCTGCTAGTGTGATTGCCCGTAAGCTTCTTTTAGATAATTGATTACCTCTGCGTCAACTTCAGAAACCTGGGATAGTTTTATACGGTGGGTACACATGGCGCCAAAAGGTCCGGAGTTTTCAAGGCGGCCTTGCGGTTCTTTTCCTTTTAATTTTAACCCGAGGTCAATCCGCGTTTTTGTGGAAGGTTGGACAAGGGCAAATTGTTTTTTGGTTTTGAGGCTTACATTTGCTTTTTTTGTTGCAACTTCAACATCGTCCCCAAACTTTTTTACTTCGCCTAAAATGTGTTCATAAATGGGTTTCAAAGATTCTTTGCCTTTGTATTGCGCCTCGATCAAATCTTTTTCATCAAATGACGCTGCATCGGCAGCCCGTGCTTTTAACGAGACAAAATTTGCAAAACCGTGGGTAAAGCCGTGTTCTGCTTTTAAGAATTTGATGATCTCGCCATGCTTCTCAATTTTCGTGGCCCGAACAACTTTTATCCAGTGGTCTAAACTTTTCCCGGTTTTCTCTAAAAGCCCTTTTTCCATTTTTAATCTCCTCTTTTGGTGGATTTAGAATTTCTTTGATAAAATGGAAATTCTTTTAAAAATATTTCAAGGCTTAAAAATTAGTGCTGATTTTTTTAGATTATTTATAATTTTTTTCGACTCTTTTATCGGGTATAATCCATATTATAGCTACGCCGATATAGCATGCCGTCGCTGCAAGGGAGGAATAAAAAGAAAGGATAATCCCAATAAGATAAATGAGCAGGGAAAGCTTATCTTTGATGCCTTTTCCAATCGATTCTCTCAGGGCAAAATCTTTTTCGTGATGTTTTAAGATAGAACCAAGCAGGATATAAAATGCAAAGCCACACATTAATAAGATAATTCCGTAAAGTGTGTAAGGTGCGGATGCATGATGGTTCTCGCCTATCCAGGCTGTGGCAAAAGGGATAAGGGAGAGCCAAAAAAGCAGGTGCAGGTTGGCCCAAAGGATACGCCCGTTTACTTTTTCCGTAATTTGGAAAAGATGATGGTGGTTGTTCCAGTAAATCCCAATATAAATAAAACTTATGAGATAACTTATAAATACAGGCGTTTTGTGAAGCAACGCATATAAATTATCACCCTCCGGCACTTTTAGTTCCAGCACCATAATGGTGATAATAATTGCGAGTACACCATCGCTGAAAGCTTCTAATCTACTGGTTTTCATTTTTGGTGTTTATTCTTATTTGTTTACCCGTTGTACGAATTAGAAAAAATAGAAACAAAATAATTTCAACTAAATTTTTACGATAGGCCGCTCCGATGGAGCTTCTTGAAAACTATTTTGATTTTTGTACTACAAATAGAACGTCCTTACAGGACGAAATAAAAAATTCCGATAGGAAGGACCTATTTGTAGAAAAAATGAATTTCTATGTTGGCAAAAGCTCCATAGGAACGACCTGCTTTTTAAGTTTTACAACTATTATCAACAAATATGCTATTCTAATTCGCACAACGGGTTATTAGTTTATACAGTAAAACGGGCAGGTTCATTTTAAATCAGCTCTTTAAAGCGAGTCAGCGCCGCATCCAATTTACTTACATCTTTTCCCCCTGCTGTGGCCATGTGTGGTTTACCGCCACCACCACCGCCAGCTGTTTTAGCAACTTCACGAACCAGGTCGCCCGCCTTATATTTTTTGAGAAGGTCGTCGCTTACAAAGGCAACAAAGGCCAGCTTGTCCGCGTTGACCGAGGCAATTAGCCCGACTGTGTTTTTTACTTTTTCACGGATTTTATCGCCCAAATCTTTAAGCGCTTTCATGTCCACATTTTCCAACTTATGCAGGATTACCTGCGTGCCGTTTATGGATTTAGCTGAATCGATGATGCCATCCAGGTTGCCGCTTAATTGTGCCGCTTTGGCTTGTGCCAACTCTTTTTCCAACGCCTTTTTATCTTCTATCAAAGATTTCACTTTTTCAGCAATACTGTTTTCGGGACTGTTTGTCAGCTGGCTTATTTCCCCAACACGCTTACGGGCGTTCTGGAAATATTCCACGGCTTTAGGCCCGGTTATCGCTTCGATGCGGCGCACACCGGCGGCAATACCTTCTTCGGTAGTGATTATAAAAGCGCCGATCTCCCCGGTTCCTTTTACATGTGTACCACCACATAATTCCAGGCTGTAATCACCTACTTTTACAGTTCGTACTATGTCACCGTATTTTTCGCCAAATAAGGCCATGGCCCCTTCGGCCTTTGCCTCGTCAATATTTTTAAGGCTTATTTCCAGGTGTGTATCTTTTTGGATTTGTTCGTTTACTATGCGCTCGATCTCGGTTAATTCTGTATTTGTTACTTTTTCAAAATGGGTAAAATCGAATCGTAGCCGGTCGGGTTCTACCAAAGACCCGGACTGGTGAACATGATCGCCCAGCACTTGTTGTAAAGCGGCTTGCAGCAGGTGCGTAGCTGTGTGGTTTTTAAGTGTACGCCTGCGTTCCGATTCATTAACCCGCGCAAATATTTTATCTGATTTTGGATTAAATTCACCATCAAGTGTACAGATGTGGATAATCGCATCATTTTCTTTCTGGGTATCAATTACATTTAGTTTAAACCCATCGCCCTCAATGGTTCCTTTATCGCCAACCTGCCCGCCGGACTCTGCATAAAAAGGTGTTTTAATCAGGCGCACCTTTACATGATTCTCGTCCTGGTAATAGCGGCTGATTTTTGAGTCGGCTTCAGTATATTCGTAACCGACGAATTCAGAATCATCACCTGCGTTCATCACAACCCAGGCATCGGTGCTTACGGTTTGGGACGTAAATTTTGCGGCAGCCCGTGCCCGTTCGCGCTGACTGTTCATTTCTTTTTCAAAGCCTTCTAAATCTATGGCAAGATTTTTTTCTTCAGCCATCAGGGCTGTTAAATCGACCGGAAAACCAAAGGTATCATAAAGTTTAAATACGTCAACTCCCGGGATGGTCTTTTCATTTTTTTGTTCCAGCTGATTTACAATTTTGGCAAAAATTTCCAGCCCGCGGTCCAGGGTGCGGTTAAAATGTTCTTCTTCGGCACGGATTACTTTGATAACATGATCCATGCGCTCTTTTAATTCCGGGTAGGCATCGCCCATGTGTGCAACCAGTCCCGGTACAAGTTTGTACAGAAAAGGCTCATGCAAATTAAGTTTACGCCCATAACGCGCAGCGCGCCTTAATATACGGCGCATCACATAACCACGGCCTTCGTTGGAGGGTAGGCCACCATCGGCGATAGAGAAAGTAAGCATACGGATATGATCGGCGATGACCCGGTAAGCAATTTGTTCTTTTGTTTTTTCATAGGCCTCGCCTACCAGTTTGCCAATTTCATCGAGGATGGGCATAAACACATCGGTGTCATAATTAGAGTTTTTATTTTGCATAACGGCCACAATACGCTCAAAACCGGCGCCTGTATCCACATGTTTGGCCGGCAGATCGGAAAGCTTGCCACTTTTATCACGGTTATATTGGATAAAAACCAGGTTCCATATTTCAATCACTTCCGGTACGCCGGCATTAACCAGTTTACCTCCGGATAAGTCCGGGGTTAGGTCAATATGGATTTCAGAACACGGCCCGCATGGCCCGGTCGCGCCCATCTCCCAAAAATTGTCGGCCTTGCTGCAACGCAAAATATGTGAGTGGTCAATATCTGTCATTTCCTGCCATAGCTTTTCTGCTTCGGTGTCCGCTTCAAGCCCATCACCTTCATCACCGCCAAAAACAGTCGCATAAAGCCGCTCTTTGGGTAATTTCCAAACTTCGGTCAAAAGTTCCCATGCCCAGGCGATGGCCTCTTTTTTGTAATAATCCCCAAAGGACCAATTGCCAAGCATTTCAAAAAAGGTGTGGTGATAAGTATCGTGCCCGACTTCTTCCAGGTCGTTGTGTTTCCCGCTTACCCTAATACACTTTTGGGAATTTGCAGCGCGTTTATAACTGCGTTCCCCTTTGGCCAAAAAAACATCTTTAAACTGGTTCATCCCCGCATTGGTAAAAAGAAGGGTCGGGTCGTCCAACGGGACAACGGAAGCGCTTGGTACAAACGTATGTTGCTTATCCTTAAAGAAATCTATAAATTGTTGACGAATTTTATTGGATGTCATGCGAATCCTTATTTTCTATTTTAAAAAGATTATTAAATTTAATTTGGTTACGATAACAGGAGTTGGTTATTTTCGTTTGTTTTGAACAAAACTCTACTTCAGTATTAAAAAAGCTGAAAATAACAAAACTATATTTTTACTACAACAAGTTTTAATGGCGAATCACACTATGGACAATAATAACAAAACTATTTTATATATCGATGATGATTATCAGGCCGGATTGCTCTGCAAAGTATTTTTGGAAAAAGCAGGTTTTCGGGTGGAGATAGTGCTGAATACGATTGACGCACGTAAAGTTTTGGCCGAAAAGAATATTGATATGGTTATAACCGATGTAGGGTTGCCTGGTGAGAATGGCATTGATTTTTATAAATGGATGACACAATCCGAATATAAAGAAATTCCAGTGCTTATCGTTTAGGCCCACGCTATGGGTTTTAGCGAAGTTTTAACAGAGCACCGCGATATCTTTTTTGAGAAGCCCCTCTTTTTCCCCACATTTATTGATAAAATAAAAGAAGTTTTTGCATCTGTAAGGTAATCATACAAAAATTTTTATTGGTTGAACAACCCCAACTGATTTATCATATGCCTTGAGGCGTTGGATTAGCGGTCCAGTTAATTCTGTGTCTATAGAAACTAACATCTTTCCATTTTTACTCATTATATTTTGATTTGTGAGCATAGTTGGTTTTAGGTGGGGTAGGGGCAGATTTTTCATCATCCTTTCTTTTTCGCTAATCTGCACATGCTCAAGTAAGTCGACAATACGTGGGTTATATTTTGTTTTATCCCTTTTTAACATGGCCATTGCAGCCTGTTTAGATATCCCTCTAAAAATCATCTCATCAAATCCGAGTACTACTTTTAAGATTTGTGCACCTAAAGCAATAAATTTTTCGTTTTGAGAGGAAAGGTTTTTTATACTGTGGTCTACAAAATTAGAATCTTGCAAACGAATAATTTGAGCGACATCTTCAAGGCGAGGAATCTGTTGGATTAGTTCTCCACCAATTGCTGGATGGCCTGCCAGCATTTCTTGTTCCTTTTTAGATAATATTTCCTGATTATAAACTTTTTCGAGAATATATGGTGGTAGTGTGACAAAGCCAATTTGTGAAAGCATGGCCGCCATATCTAATTTCCAGATTTCTTTTAGCCCCAAAAGCTGCCCTATTTGGCTAACATACCGTTTTACACGGTTTGCACGGCCAAAAGCACTTGGATTAGTCATCCCCAAAATGGATGTTAAAACATTAATGGAATTTTTTAATGTTTTCTCGAGGAGTATTTTCTCTGCTGTGATTAATTGATATTGCCGTATGGCTTCATTTAGTGTGTTGGTTAAGACCTCTGTTGAGCACGGTTTTGTTAAAAACCTAAATATACTTCCATGGTTTACCGCATCAATAGCGTTGTCGATATTAGCATAACCGGTTAACATTATACGTGTACTGTTTGGCGAAGATTTTTTTACGTGGGCTAAAAAATCACTACCTTTCATTTTAGGCATTTGCATATCGCTCACAACTACTGCAAATGTTTTTTGAGATTTAATTATTTCTAAACCTTCATAGCCACCCAAAGCTGTAAAAATATTAAAATCTTTACGTAATGTTCTTTTATATGAGGCGAGGATATTTTCTTCATCATCTACAAATAATATATTTTTATTCATTATAATCCTTGTTATAAATATTTGAACAAAGACTAAACCATCGTTCTTCGTTTTCTTTAAAGCGTTTGTCTTTACGAATCAAATCTTGCAATTCTTCTAGAGGTAGACCCTGATTTCTATTACGTAATTTTTGAGAAAAAATATCAGCCACATGTGTAGCTAAAGTTATGAAATCGACCTCATTACTAAAATTGTTTTGTAAATGGTGGTTTGCAATTGCCTCAGTAATTAGATCTGAAAAGCCCCATAAACCAACAAGATATGCGCCTACCTCTGCGTGGGAAGCACCTAAAAATTTGTATTCCCCAAAACAAATCGAAACCTGGTTTATAAAAGCATATTCATATGCTTTTTTATATTTTTGGGGTAATTGGCTTGCCAGGATAATCATACCGATATCGTGCAATAGTCCAACTGTAAAGGCTTGTTCCTGAAGCTCTTTTTCTTTTGTGAAATCAAATACAATTATACCAGTTAAGGTGCCGACTAAAAAACTATGTTGCCAAAGTTCATCTATTGAAATTGATATCTGGTCTTGTTTTGGAAACTGTTTAAAAACTTTAATTGATAGCACAAGTGTACGGATCATATTCATTCCAAGTAATGAAACAGTCTGATCGATGCTGGAAATTTTATTTGAGAATCCGAAAAAGGAGGAGTTAATTAGTTTTAATATCTCAGCAGTCATTGAAACATCTTTTTTTATAATGGCAGCAATATCCGAAAGTGACGAGTTTTGGCTATTTAGTTTATCAATTATTTCGATATATAATGTCGGTAAACTTGGAAGTGTCTCAATTTGAGAAATAAGGTTGGTTACTTTTTTATTTTTAAGTAAATCACGTAGGTGAAGTGCTTTTTTTATTGTTTGTTTTAAGTTTTCTGGATTACAAGGCTTAGATAAAAATTGATGGGCAGGTTTTACAGATTTAAGAATCATTTCTTTATTCGATTGACCCGATAGAATTATCCGCACAACATTTGGATATAAATTTTTCACTCGACCCAGAAGTTCGGCCCCATCCATTACAGGCATCCGCATATCGGTAACAACCACATCCATTTCACTCTGCGAAAGTAAATCGAGTGCTTCGGACCCACTGCCGCAAAAGTGCATTTGCCATTCTTTGCGAAAAGGACGAAGCATCCTTTTCAAGCCTTGTAAAATATGAGGCTCGTCGTCTACAAAAAGAATATTTTTCATTGTGTGCCCTATAAAAACTTAGTTTTCTATAATTGGAAAAACGATTGTAAAAGTTGTTCCTTTGTCCTTTTTACTTTTAATACTAAGTGTTCCAGCATGGTTTTTGATTATTCTTTGGACAATTGTTAAGCCAAGCCCTGTCCCGTTCGTACTTGTTTTTATTGAAGATATGTTTTCAATAAAGGTTGTATCCATTCCAGGCCCATTATCGGCAATCTCCAAAACGACTACATTTTCTGCATTAATACTTTCTTTATCCAATCGGATTGAAATAGTCCCATCATTATCCATTGCTTTAGCAGCATTAAGGCAGAGGTTCATAATTATTTGGAAAATTTGAGTATGGTCGGCCATTATTTCATAATTGTTTTGTAACCGATGAAATTGTATAGAAACTTTTTTTGACAAAGTGCTTTTAAGCAAATCAATGGATTCCCCCACAAGTATATCGAGGTTTACTTTTTCAAAAGATGTATCTTTTTTCTTTACAAAATTCAGTAATTGCTGAATAATTTTTTGCCCATGTCCTGATGCCGTTTGGATTTTTTCTGTCCGGGTTTTTATTGCAGGATTATCTTCAGCTAACATTTTTAATAATTGGCTGTAATTTGAGATGACAGATAAAATATTATTAAAATCATGGGCAACACCAGAGGTCATCAGGCCAACTACTTCCATTTTTTGTGATTGAATCAACTGTTCCTCTAATAATTCATTTTGGGCACAAATTTTATCTTTAAATGATTTTAACCGGATGGCGTTGTTTAGACGCGCAAGTAAATCCTCTTTTTGGATTGGTTTGTTTAAGAGGTCAGTTGCATCCAGGTTTAGGGCTGCCCGTTTTAACTCTTTATCTTCAATACCGGTAATTATAATAAATTCGGGACCTTTTTCTTTTAATTCAGATTTTATTTTTTCCAGAAGTTCAAGACCAGTCATTGTTGGCATTTTTATATCCGAAACGACTATGTCATATTCCGAATGTAAAATACTTTTATATGCATTATTAACGTCGTTCATGTAGGATATTTCCCAATGGTCTCCTGTGTTGTGAAGAGAACGTTTGATGCCATCAAGAACATATTGATCATCATCAATAAAAAGTATCTTAGCTTTCTTTTTGTACACCTCAGTAATGTTCATTTAATATTACCTTTTTATTTACCTGATATAATTCTTGGCGGGGTTTAATTTAATGGTAGCCTGATAACAAAGGCTGTTCCTTTGTTAAGCTCTGTTTTAAATTTAATTGAGCCATTATGTTTTTTTGTAATAACATCATGTGAAATTGCTAAACCCTGGCCTGTACCTTTTCCGACCTCTTTTGTAGTAAAAAACGGGTCGAAAATTGTTGATTGAATGTTTTCTGGAATACCGGTACCGCTGTCTTTAACTGTTATTTCAACTTCATTTTTAAGCAATTTTGTAGAAATAAAAATATTGCCTTTTGTTTCATTTTTCGTTTTGAGGGAGTCTGAGATTGCATGCGCGGCATTTATGATCAGGTTTAATATAACTTGGTTAAATGCGTCTGGGATGCAAGCAACAGGCGGGAGGGAGTCAGCAAAATTTGTTTCAATTTCCGAAACATATTTCCACTCATTACGACAAACGGTTATTGTATTTTGAATAGCTCTGTTTATATCAATAGCGGTTTTTTCTTTTGCACCAGGATGCGAAAATTCTTTCATTGCACGGACTATTTTTGAAACTCTTGCTATTCCTTCTAATGATTGTTCAATTGCTAAAGGTACTTCTTCAAGCAGATAGTTTAAGTCAATATCTTCAATAATAGTATCTATTTCTGTAATAATACTTTCCGGTTCTTTCTTGTTTTTAATATTTTCTTTCAAAATCTGGAATTGTTTGAGCAAATTATTTAAATCTGTAAAAGCATCCTTTAAGAAATTAATGTTATCACCCACGAATTGAGTTGGAGTATTTATTTCGTGAGCAATTCCCGCAGCTAATTGTCCAATAGATTCAAGTTTTTGCGCCTGGGACAACTGACTTTCCAATATTTTCTGTTCTGTGATATCCTGACATATTATTAAGAAGCCGGGAAACTTTTTATTTTCTTCTTCAAATGGGCTGATTATTACATTTAAAAAACCATTCTTTTGCGCAGGAGTGTTATAATGGATATCATGAAGCGTGATTGTCTTATTTTGGATACGGCATTTATTAATACCATCGGTTATCGCGGACCAATTCCATGAGATTCCAGTTTCCAACAATCTTTTATTTAATATATCTTCGCATTTTATTCCAAAATTGTTTTCAGCGGCACGGTTCCACCGAACTACATGTTCACTTTCGTTCATTACAATTAATGATGAAGGGAGTGATACAAGGAGTTGCTGGTTCTCTTTGTTGGCCTCCTTCAGTTTAATCTCAATTCGTTCTTTGATAATAATTGAGGCAATTTGATCAGCTACAAATTCGATTAGTTCCTGGTGTTTTTGAGTAAAGGCAGTACTACTCTTATAACTTTGTACTACAATTAAGCCAATCGCTTCATTATGGATTATTAAAGGAACGCCTAACCAGCTTTTTGAAGGTGTAGCCACCCTTTTTATTTTATTCTCTTTTATAAACTTTTCTACTTTATTTCCAGATAAAAGGATAGATTTATTGTTTTTTATTACAAACGAACTAATAGTGTTTTTTGCCGGGACAATTTTAAATTGGTCATTTTCATCATCCATATATGGAAATGAGATAGTATCATTTTCTTTATTATATATACCTATAAAGAAATTTGTAGTATCCATTAATTGTCCTAGCTCAAACTGAATAATTGCATATATATTAGAAAGGGAAGATGTTTTTAATCCGGCAGAGATTATTCGAAACATAATATGTTGGGCTAACTCAGTTTGTCTTCTTTCTGTAATATCTAATACTACCGCGGTATAAATCTTGTGAACTTCGAATTCTGAATACTGGATGTGCGCTTCGACATCATAAAATGTACCATCTTTGCGCTGGTATTTTGTACTATAGATAATTCTTTTTAACCTACCTTCTTTCAAAGGGATTAATCGTTCCCGAAATGAATTTTTATCTGTATCCGGTTCTAAATCAATTGGTGTAAGTTCTAAAAGCTCTTTCCTTGAGAATCCCAAGTTATTGCATGCCGCATAATTTACTTCTGAGAATTTTAAGGATTCTCTATCAAAAATATATATCTCGTTAAGGGACTCTTTAAAGAGTGTATTAAAATATTTTAAACTTTCTTCGTCCTTTTTGTTTTTAGAAACATCTCGTATTATACCCGATGCATGCCATTTACCATTTTGCTTTATTTTTGAAACGGTTAGTTCAACGGGAAACCCAGTTCCATTTTTTCTTTTTGCATTAATACAGATTGTTTTGTCGAGTACAGGGCCCGCTCCAGTTTTTAAAAAATTATTAAAACCCTTCTTCATCTGTTTCGAATATTGTCTTGGCATTATTAAGCTGTGTAGGTCTTTTCCTAAAGTCTCATCGGTTTTATACCCAAACATTTTTGTAGCGGCCTCGTTCCAAAAACTAACCCTGCCCCTCTCATCAATTTTTAAAATAGCATCATTTGCAGTTTCAGAGATATTGCGGAAAAACTGTTCCTGTTCTAATAAATCGTTTTCATTTTGTTTACCCTTGGTTATGTTTTGGAGTAAAATTAAAACAGATATATCTGCATTGGCAAGCTCATTGTTTACAAGTACACGGCATTGTAGATATATTTTCTTTTTATTTGAACTGATAACCAAGGGCTGGTCAAATTCAATATCCCTTGATCCATTAGATATTTTAACTAAGAAGTTTTTGAACTCAGGGGTGCTGAGTAAAGGAATAGTATCAATGTTTTTATGAAGAATTTCATGAATGGCCATGTTTAGAATATTTGTTAAAGCAATATTTGCAATTATAATTTTCTTGCTTTTATCCAAACCTAAGATGGCGATGGGTAAATTTTCAATTATTGAATGTAAGAAATCCTGCTTGTTTGACCGGGCACCTTGACCCTCAATTAGAGCATGCATAATAATTCCTTAATTTTGTTTATCAGTTTTCGGATATTATTCATAAGAAATTAGTTAATAGAATAATTGTGCCGCTCGAAGTCCAAATTATTGATAAGAGGTACATAGAAGTATAGTTACAACTGGTGTACAAAGGGGTTTATACACAACAATATTAACGCTATAATATAGATATTTTTAATATTTATACAGATGCAAAGAGAGTAATGGGCTGAAATTTGAGGGATTTTTAAGCGAAATGGTGGAATACTGTTATTACTAAATTAAAGTAAACCGAAATACTTTTCAGCTTTTTGATTTAGAAAACAGGTTTTGGCTAATGCCACAGTTGTGTCTGTCATAATAGTAGAGGCATGTATATCTCTATTCTGGCATTAATTCCAGAGTGAATCTTAAATGATAAACCGAAATCTCTTTGTATTGCCCAATTTATAGGGTTGCCTCTATCTGTACTATTTAGCCCCTACCCGATTACCCATTGATAATTAAGTAAAATGGTTTCATCCGTTTTCTTAGGGGTATTATGGACTTGGATACCCATATTTTATTGTTTTTAGTTGGGACAAAATATCATTTATGTAACTAATATCTGGCTTAAGAGAATTAATGATACGTCTGCCTGCCAGAAACTAAGGTGCCGCGCCGCAACCAATACATCTCCGTTCTTTGTCAATATTAAAACAGATATATCCTTAGGTTTTGCCGTCAAAAAAACGATCAATTCCAAATCGCAGAAAGATTCTGCATAGCATCTCCATTTATTTAATCGTTGTATTTTAGGTTTTCGAGGGCAATTTCCAGTACCGCCCAGCTAAAACCACGCCCTGTCCCAAACTGAATTAGCTTTTGCTTGCGCTTTAAAATTTTTTCTTCACTTAATTTTTCGTCTTTTTTTGATAAAAGTGTACGCGCGATCTCAATTTGCAGGCTTTCTGGAAATAAATCTTGAAGGGCAAGTTCTATTTCAGGGATTTGCGCTCCTTTTTCAGCTAACTTTTTTTTAATTAAAAGTGGACCGCTCTTGCGTTGTCGGATTGTGTCTTTTATATAAAGATGAATGTATTCCGAATCATTTATATAGTTCTTTTCTTTTAACTGGTCGATTGCAAGGTTAATGATGTGCGGGTTAAATTGTTTGTTGAGAAGTTTTCTGAATAGTTCTTTTTTAAGGTGTGGCCTGCGTTCCAGATAAGTATATGCCTGATGGACACAGCGGTTTACCTGATCATAAGAAATGATTTTTTGAAAAGCATCTTTAGAAAACCTTGCCCCTTTTAAAATTGTAAAATGTACGAGCGTGTCTTCTGTGATCTCAATTAGGAAAGTGTCATCCTGGTACAGACTGTACGTTTTTTTTCGTGGATTTTCAAACTCTATACGGGAGATTATAATTGTATCGAGCATATTTTAGCTATGGGTTCGAATTTGTTTCATGGTCAGGAAGAAAGAAGAGTCATTCCGCAGGAATCTTTTTGATTAAAGCTTCTACCTTGTGTGAAAAGGATTCGTACAGAATGACAGAAATATATCAGTTAGCTGGTTCTTCTTTTGTTTTCTCTTCAGAAATATTTTCATCTTCCTTGCCTAAGCCTAATTTGGGTTTAAGCTCAGTTAAAACTTTTTCCAGAATATCCGGGTTCTCTTTAAAAAAGCGTTTTACATTTTCACGGCCTTGTCCCAAACGTGTTTCTTTATAAGAAAACCATGTACCCGATTTATCGACGATGCGGTGTTCCACTGCTTTGTCTAAAATATCGCCCTCGCGGGAGATGCCAAGGGAGTACATAATGTCAAATTCTGCTTCACGAAAGGGCGGGGCAAGTTTGTTTTTTACAACCTTCACCTTGGTACGGTTGCCCATTGCCTCGTTGGCTTCTTTTATTGTTGCGATACGACGGATATCCATACGGATGGAGGTATAAAATTTTAGCGCCCGTCCGCCCGTGGTTGTTTCCGGGTTACCAAACATTACGCCAATTTTTTCACGGATTTGATTAATGAAAACAACAGCAGTGTCGGATTTACTCACGGTGCCAGTCAGTTTTCTTAATGCCTGGGACATTAATCGCGCCTGCAAGCCCATGTGCGAGTCGCCCATATCGCCTTCAATTTCTGCACGGGGCACGAGGGCCGCTACAGAGTCAATCACGATGATTTCCAATGCGCCGCTACGTACAAGTGTTTCAACAATTTCCAGCGCTTGTTCGCCATTATCGGGCTGGCTTACCAGCAGATTGGTTGTATCGACACCCAGCTTTTTTGCATAGATCGGGTCAAGGGCATGTTCGGCATCTACAAATGCGGCAAGACCACCTTTTTTTTGTGCCTCGGCAACACAATGGAGGGCCAGTGTGGTTTTACCGGAAGACTCCGGCCCATAAATTTCTGTGATCCTTCCAATGGGAATCCCGCCCACTCCAAGCGCCGCGTCAAGTGAGATGGAACCGGTGGAAATGACATCAATTTCTACTTGGGCTTTGTCGCCCAATTTCATAATTGCGCCTTTGCCAAATTGACGCTCAATCTGTGTAACGGCTACATCAACGGCTTTTTCTTTGTCTAAATTAGCGGCCATAAGTTCTCCAAAATATTTTAAGTATCAATCCAGGATAATGGAAATGACGTTTGATTTTTTAACTGTATGTTTGTTAATCGGGAGAAAATGTAATACAAAAATCTGTTCAGCGCAATAAAATCTTTGTACGTGCGTATACCTCTTATGTTTTTAATTGTGAACCAACAGCATGCAGTATAAAATTTAAAGATTTACAGGTACGACATTGAGAAAATTTAAAAAAGGTCAACTTGGGCTAGGCGATAAAAAACTACGATTTTGCAGTAAATTTAAATTACTCAGTAGACTTAGTAATTTAAATAATCAAACGTCTCAGCATTTCCAAACCGGCCATGGCGCCGCGCATTTTATTGATACGGCGCTCGGTGCCAAAATTAAATTTTTTCACAAACTCTTCTTCTTTATAACGGACAGCGACATAACACAATCCGACCGGTTTTTCCGTGCTGCCACCACCCGGCCCGGCAATGCCTGTAGTGGAGATGGCACAATCACTTTTAAATTTACCTTGGATACCGCGGACCATTTCCAAAGCGGTGGCCTCACTCACAGCGCCATATTGATTTATTGTTGCGTTATTAACATCAATAAATTTAGTTTTCGATTCGTTGCTGTAGGTGACCATCCCGCCCTTAAAAACAAGTGAGCTACCTGGTACATCGGTGATCCAGTCTTGTATGAGCCCTCCTGTAAAGCTCTCTGCAATTGCCAGGGATAATTTCTTTTTACTTAGCAGCCCGACCATTACCTGTTCCATATCACGCTCATCTTTGGTAAAGATATACTTTTGGGCTTTGGCATAAATTTTATCCATAAATTCCCGCCAGCTTTTTTCATCGGTCGATTTTATTACGGTAAGCCGGAAGCGCAAATCGACACCAATTTGTTTTGGCAGGAAGGCAAAAGGGAATTGAGGGTACGCTTTTATCACATCTTTTAAAATTTCATACAGGCGTGATTCGGGAATGCCAGTAGTACGCATAATTTCGGTTTTAATTTTGGGCAGATTGTACTTTGTTTTTAAAAAGGGGAGAAAGTAACCGGTGATCATTGCCTTCATTTCACGCGGGACACCCGGCATGAAAGAAAACCAGGAGCTGTTTTTTTGTAAAATGAGCCCGGGCGCTGTCCCGATAGTGTTCTTTATAATTTGGGCGGATTTTGGGGTTAAGGCCTGGCCACGGTTTAGTTCCAGAAATTTTTCGCTTCGTCCGCGTTCGCTGATAAATTGGGCCAGATTTTCAAGGGCCGCCGGGTTTTCATAAAGTTCAGTATCAAAATATTTGCAGATTGTGGCTTTGGTGATGTCATCGGGTGTAGGGCCCAGGCCGCCGGTGGTCACAATAATATCCGCCCGGGTATTGGCTTTTTCTAAGGCATTAAAAATTTCATCGGCCTCATCGGCAATGGTGGTAACCCATTTTACGGCAATACCAATATTTTTTAATTGCTGTGATAAAAACGTGGCATTTGTATTCACAGTGTATCCTGCAAGAACTTCGTTGCCGATTGATATAAGTTCGGCAGTGATTTCTTTCATCTAAAAACTCCATAAAATATTAATATCTGCAAAATAATATTTGCATAAACCCCGGCCAGAATATCATCGAGCATAACGCCCCAGCCGGATTTTAAAGTTTGTAAATTATTGATGCCCAGCGGTTTCCAAATATCAAAAACCCGGAATAATATAAACCCAGTTATAAGAATAGCCGGATTATTTAG
Organism: Calditrichota bacterium; assembly: GCA_024277115.1. Classification (GTDB taxonomy): domain Bacteria; phylum Calditrichota; class Calditrichia; order Calditrichales; family J004; genus JABFGF01. The sequence goes on along the minus strand of JAJRVW010000222.1, from coordinate 22,083 downwards.
CGGCAGAAAAAGAAAGGCCAACCACTGTCCGGCAACTTCATCAATAACAATTAAGCCTGGGTCTTTGCCGGAGTTTTGTTCAATATAAGGCGTAAATAAGATGCCCAAAATAAGAGAGGTGATAATTAATAGGGACAATACCTGCCAGGCCGGGTTAAAAAAATAGAAACTGGTTGCCGCAAGGGCGCTGGCAAATGTGCCGGGCGCTTTGGGGAAGTAACCTGCGCCACCTACGGAACAAATCGCATAGATAAAACTTTTTTTTGTTTTCTCACGCATAATATTTATCAACCACATGAAGAGAGTGTTTTACCAAAGGGACTGCAAATTCTTTTGTGAGAAGCTGCCCCGGATATTACAAACTTAAAGAAGAATCGCCTTCTTTTTTCTATGCCTGCCATCTTCGGGTTAGCCGTTTAAAGATTTCTATTAAATGTGACCGGTTGTAAATAATATAATGAATGCCGCTCGCAACCGTTAATATAGTCACCAACATGCCTAAAAGAGTGGGCCACTTTAGCCAATCCTGTGATGAATAAGAGAGTGTGATATCCGGGAGTGAAGGAAATGTGAGATAAAAAACCATCAACAGAACGAAGCCCATCTGGATAAAGGTTTTGATCTTTGCAAACGAGCTGGTGATGATAACCTTGCCGTGCTGCAGGGCATACATCCTAAGGCCGGTTACAAAAAGGTCGCGTACAATAATTATTATGACCATCCAGAAATATAAATAATTTTTATAGGCAAACATAAACAACGCGCTGGAAACAAGAACTTTATCGGCGATTGGGTCTAAAAACTGACCGAGACGTGTGGTGTGATTTAATCGCCTGGCAAGATAGCCATCGAGCCAATCTGTAAAGGATGCAAAAAAATAAACAAATGTAGCGATCAACTTGGCACTGTGTTCTTCTTGTAGAAAATAATAGATGAACACGGGCGTCAATATAATCCGTGAAAATGTTAACAGGGTTGGGATTTTTAAAAGCATTTGTTATGATAATATAGAATGTTTAATTCGTTTGATTATGATGTATCCGGAATATCTTGCACAGAGGCACCCGGTGTAACTTTTAATCTGGCTGAAAGAATACCGGTTTAATGATTGAAAATAATATTAAATCCGATTTGTGAATTATTGTATGCGACCAGGGTTAAAAGTAATCATCTTAAAATTACTAATTTAAGCTTATAGATAAAAATATTAAATAATGTGCCGAAGATATCCAGATTGTTTGAAATCTTGAATGTAGAATTATTTTCTTCGCGATAATTATTTTGTAAGTTATTAATTATATAAATATTAATTCTTGTTAATTCAGTACGTCCTTATAAAAGCTGTTTAAGATGTAATTTAATGGATTGTAAAATAACCCATGTTTCTTATGAAATAATTATTGTGAATAATAAATCTATATGTTAAATTCCACGCTTATGTGAAATTATTATTTTTTTTAAACTGGATTTTTTTTTATTCCTGATTATAAAAAATAAATATTAATCAAAAAATTAAATGTTTTTCTATTCATTAAATATAACTCAAAAGTAGGATGTTATATGGCAGAGTTTAAACTAAAAAAAGGTTTTGATATAAAGGTCGCCGGGAAAGCGGTTTTAGAGCTTACCGATTTGGGCGCACCTAAAAAGGTGGCATTGCAGCCAACGGACTTTCGCGGGAATAAGCCCAAGCTCGAAGTCGAGGTTGGGGCTATGGTTAAAAAAGGAACCCCGCTGTTCCATTTAAAGAGCGATGAAAGCGTAAAATTTGTCTCTCCCGTAAGTGGCAAGGTGACAGAAATAAATCGTGGAGAGCGACGCGCCATTACCGAGGTTGTGGTAGAGAACGACTCAAAAAACGATGCGGAAAAATTTGAGACTTATTCGGATTCTACAACAAAAGAGCAAATAGTGGAAACAATGCTCAAAAGCGGGATGTGGCCATTAATTCGGCAGCGTCCATTTAGTAAAATTGCTAATCCGGACGATTCACCACGTGATATTTTTATTTCCGGTATGGATACGGCGCCATTGGCAGCCAATGTAAAATTTATTATGCAAGGTCTGGAAAAAGAATTTCAACAAGGTATTACCATCCTCTCAAAATTAACCGAGGGTAAAATTTATTTAAGTACGGATGGCAATGGCGACGGTGTACCTGCTTTTAAAAATGCAATAAATGTAATAAAAAACAGTTTCTCCGGGCCACACCCCGCTGGAAATGTGGGCGTTCATATTCATCACATTAAACCGGTTAAAAGCCCGGATGTTGTTTGGTATGTTCAGCCCTATGCGGTTGCCATGATTGGCCGGTTTTTTCAGACAGGCGAATATCCTGCCGAGCGCATTATAGCCATTGCGGGCCATGCCTTAAAGAAAAAACAATATTATAAAACAATAGTCGGGGCGCCTGTTTCTGCGCTTATAACCGAGGCAAATCTGGATCACCCGGAAGCACGGATAATCTCTGGTAATGTCCTGACCGGACGTAAGGTGTTGCATAGAGGCTTTATCGGATTTTATGATAACCTGGTTTCAGTAATTCCCGAAGGGCCAAAAGAACGTCGTCTTATTGGCTGGTACCGTCCTGGATTTAATTTACGCAGCCATTCACGATCCTTTTTATCAACATGGATAAACAGGGATGAAAACAAGGTGGACACGCTTTTAAATGGCGCAAACCGAACCTTTGTTATGAGTGGCGACTATGAAAAAGTGTTACCGATGGATATTTATCCGGTTTATCTGGCCAAAAGCGTATTGGCAGAAGATATTGAAGAAATGGAAGGATTGGGTATCCTTGAAGTTGATGAAGAAGACATGGCCTTATGTAGCTATATCTGCCCATCAAAACATGATTTTGGCGCCATTATCCGCGATGGCCTGGACATGATCGAAAAAGAAGGATAGTATGCAATGGCCGGTTTAGTTAAATGTAATACAGGCCATCTGTTCGAAAAAGTATTTATAAACAATATTCAATAATCAATCAAAAGAATAGGATTAGAAAATTGAAGTTTTTACAAGATATTCTAGAAAAACAAAAGCCTCTCTTTGAAAAGGGCGGAAAGTTAGAAAAATACTTTCCCATCTTTGAAATGAACGAGACTATTTTGTTCTGGACAAATACCCGGACAAAGTCCGGCCCGCATATCCGTGATGGACTGGATACCAAGCGGTTTATGATGACTGTTGTTGTGGCGTTACTGCCTATGACACTTTTTGGAATGTACAATATTGGCTTTCAGCATTTTAAAGCATTAGGCATGGCAGCTACTTTTTTTGAGACCTTTACATTTGGGCTTTTACAGGCTTTGCCACTTATCCTCGTCTCATATGCGGTTGGTGGATTTTGGGAGGTTCTTTTTGCCATTGTACGCAAGCACGAGGTTAATGAGGGTTTTCTTGTTACCGGTTTGCTATTTCCGCTGATCTTGCCAGCCACAATGCCACTATGGCAAGCGGCAATCGGCATATCCTTTGGGGTAGTAATTGGAAAAGAAGTATTTGGTGGTACGGGGATGAATATCCTCAACCCGGCATTAACCGGACGCGCTTTCTTGTTTTTTGCCTATCCCGGTAAAATATCGGGCGATAAGGTATGGATCGCTGTTGACCAGGCAAAAGACAAACTGATCGATGGATTCTCTGGCGCTACACCATTATTGGCAGCCACGGGTGCGGAAGGAACTCATTCTTCTGTACAAGCGTTGCATGATGCCGGCTTTTCGGCGATGGATATGTTTTTAGGCTTTATTCCCGGTAGTTGGGGCGAAACATCTGTTTTGGCCGCATTAATCGGCGCAGCCATTTTAATCATTACGGGTGTCGGCAGTTGGCGGATTATGGTTTCAGTTGTTCTTGGCGGATTGGCGATGGGCTCATTATTAAACCTTCTTGCCGGTGATACATCGTCACCTATTCTATCGATGCCTGCTTATTTACACTTGTTAATGGGTGGTTTTGCTTTGGGGACTGTTTTTATGGCAACCGATCCTGTTTCTGCTGCACAAACGGATAAAGGGAAATTAATTTATGGCTTTTTAATTGGTTTATTAGCCGTACTTATCCGAGCTGTAAACCCCGCATATCCCGAAGGGATGATGTTGGCCATTTTATTTATGAACGTATTTGCACCGCTGATCGATTATTTTGTAGTGCAGGGAAATATCAAAAGGAGGTTGAGCCGTGCATAGTAATTTTCAGACATTTCGATTTGCGATTATTATTACGCTTGTCTGTAGTTTGTTGTTGGCTGCTGCCGCAACCCTTTTAAAACCACGACAGGTTGAGAATGTCAAATTGGACATAAAGAAAAATATTTTAAAAAGTGCGGGGATAACAAATCCCGACACTGAGCTTACACGTGAAGATATCCAGGCACTTTATTCTAAAAACATTGATGAATGTGTTATAGATCATCAAGGTGCAACGGTAGAAGGGAAGACCCCTTCAGATATTGACCCGAGAGCAAATTCCGGATTGATGGCACTTTACCAGTGGAAAGAGGGAGACAATATTAAAGCCTATATTATTCCTATCTCCGGTAAGGGGTTATGGTCCACTATTTATGGCTATCTTGCCGTTGAGCCTGATGGAGAGACCGTGAGAGGGATTACCTTTTATCAGCATGGTGAGACACCTGGCCTTGGTGGTGAAATCGAGAAAAAATGGTTTACAGACAGTTTTGTCGGTAAAAAATTTATCAATAGTGAGGGCAAGCTTGTTTCGGTTTCGATTGTCCGCGGGAAAATAAAAGACAAGGTTCCTGAAAGTGAATTTTATCATAATGTAGACGGAATAAGTGGTGCTACTTTAACCGGCCGCGGTGTGACAAAATTTTTAAAAGAGAATTTAAAAATGTACGATTCATATTTTAAAGTGGTAAGAGATGCACAGAAAGGAGCGGTAAATGGCTGATCAGGCAGTGGAAGTTAAAAAACCAAAAGAAAGTATGTTTTCGAAGAAAAATCTAAAAGCCTTGCGTGAGCCACTAAGTTCAAACAACCCGATTACCTTTCAGGTTTTGGGCATTTGTTCGGCTTTAGCGGTAACTGTTCAGATGCGCACAGCGTTAGTGATGTCTTTAGCAGTTATGTTTGTTTTGGCATTGTCCAATGTTGGTATTTCAATGTTGCGCAAACACATCCCATCAAAAATAAGAATCATTGTTGAGCTTGCCGTTATTGCGACACTCGTAATTTTGGTTGATCAAATTTTAAAAGCATATTTGTATGATATTAGCAAACAGCTAAGTGTTTTTGTGGGGCTGATCATTACAAACTGTATCCTTATGGGGCGTGCAGAAGCTTTTGCCTTACAAAACAAGCCCTGGCCTTCCTTCTTAGATGGCTTGGGCAATGCCCTCGGTTATGGTTGGATATTGATGACTATTGCTGTTGGCAGAGAAATACTTGGCAGCGGTAGCTTTATGGGTTTTAAAATAATCCCAGAATCCTTTTATGCAGCTGGTTACGAGAATATGGGCTTGATGGTTTTAGCGCCGGGCGCATTTATCTTGTTAGGGCTATTGGTTTGGGTTCAAAGAACAATCACCAAAACCGTTCATGAATAATAGAGGTTGATATGTTAGAGCATTATTTAAGTTTATTTGTAAAATCTGTTTTTGTAGAAAATATTCTGTTGGCTTTCTTTTTAGGCATGTGTTCATTCCTGGCCGTTTCAAAAAAGGTTGAAACATCCTTAGGTTTGGGGGCTGCCGTAATATTTGTTTTAACCATTACTACGCCGACAAACTGGTTCATCAATACATATTTGTTAAAAGAAGGCGCCATTGCCTGGGCCGGTTTTCCGGAAGTTGACCTAAGTTTTCTTGGCTTTATCACATTTATCGCAGTAATTGCCGCGATGGTTCAGCTTGTGGAAATGATCCTGGATAAATATTCACCGGGTTTATATGCGGCATTGGGGATTTTCTTGCCGCTCATTGCTGTAAACTGTGCAATTTTGGGAGCATCTTTGTTTTTAGTAGAACGTGATTATACCTTAGGCGAATCGACAGTGTTTGGTTTTGGCTCGGGTGTTGGCTGGTTTTTGGCCATTGTGGCTATGGCGGCCATTCGCACAAAAATGCGGTATTCTAATGTTCCCGCCGGGTTAAAAGGTTTGGGAATTACAATGTTAATTACAGGATTGATGTCCATGGCATTTATGATTTTTGCCGGAATTCAATTATAATAAAGTGGAGTAATAATAATGCCGGGTTTAGAAGTTTTAGGAATAAGCGCAGTTGTTTTTACAGGCGTAATTATAATTCTTGTAAGTATACTTACTTTTGCCGAATCGAAGCTTGTTCAAAAAGGTGATGTAAAAATTTTAATAAATGGTGATGAAGAAAAGAGCCCGACTGTTCAGGCGGGAACGAACCTTCTTAATACCCTGTCCAATAACGGGATATTCTTGCCTTCAGCCTGTGGTGGCCAGGGAACATGTGCAATGTGTACCTGCCAGATTTTAGAAGGTGGCGGCGATGTTTTACCGACTGAAGAATCACAATTAAGCAGAGGCGATATAAAGAACCATACGCGCCTTGCCTGCCAGGTTAAGGTAAAAAATGATTTAAAAATTCAAATCCCAGAAGAAATATTTAATATTCAAAAATTTGAGTGTACCGTTCGCTCCAATAATAATGTTGCCACATTTATCAAAGAGCTTGTGCTGGAACTGCCCAAAGGGCAACATTTAGATTTTCAGGCCGGTGGTTATATCCAGATTTATATTCCACCGTATAACCTTACATTTAAGGATTTTGATATTGAAGAGCAGTACAGACCGGATTGGGACAAATTTAATCTATGGGATACAAAAGGCAGTAATGACGAAGAAATTTTCCGTGCTTATTCCATGGCAAATCATCCTGCCGAGGGTGATATCGTAATGCTCAATGTGCGTATTGCAACAGCACCTCCGGGAACGGACTTTCCTCCGGGAATTTCATCATCTTATATTTTTAATTTAAAACCGGGTGATAAAGTTACCGTCAGTGGCCCTTATGGCGAGTTCTTTATAAAAGATACAGATCGTGAAATGGTCTATATCGGCGGTGGTGCAGGTATGGCACCGATGCGTAGCCATTTGTTCCACCTATTCCACACGCTTAAAACAGGACGCAAAGTTTCATTCTTTTATGGGGCACGTTCGCTTAGTGAAATGTTTTACCATGATCAGTTTTTAGCGATTGCCGAAAAGTTTCCTAACTTTAATTATAATGTGGCATTGTCCGATCCGATGCCGGAAGATAATTGGACAGGTTTGACCGGGTTCATCCATCAGGCCGCTTATGATTCTTATCTCGGAAAACACGAATCGCCCGAAGATTTAGAATACTATATGTGTGGCCCACCAATGATGATTAGTGCTGTCGAGAATATGCTCTACAATTTGGGCGTGGAGAAAGAAATGATCGCATTTGACGAGTTTTAGAAATAAAATTAGATTTTTTGAAAGAAGCAGAAAGCGGGTTAATAGCCCGCTTTTTTTTTGAAGTTATTTTGTCTTGACAATTCTATAGATTATTACGCATCCTACCTATTTTCTGTTTATATTTTGAAACTTCAAAAGAATAATACCGTCTATCAATTTTATTTTATTATATAAGGTCTGGAGAAATCATGGAACGACGTTTTCTAACTATATTTAATATCCTCTTTTTTACCGTATTTTTTCTTGCCTCTTGTGGCAGCCAGGGTAATACTGATAAGGTGCCGAACAAGGCAGAAGGAGATTCCAGCTCGATCGATTCTACAAAGAAAGCGGGTGATGGAGAAAAGGAAAAACATAGTGATTTAATACCTGTCGAGGTGACCTCGGTAAGTGTTGGCGAAATATCTAATTTTATCCTGCTAAGCTCAAATTTGGAGACCGAAATCCAGGCAGATGTTTATGCGCGGGCACAAGGCATTGTGGAACAAATCTTTACGGAAGAAGGCCGTTATATTGCCAAAGATTCTGTTATGTTAAAGCTGGAAGCACGCGAATATGAAATTGCGGTGAATAAAGCACGGGTGGAATATGAAAAGCAAATGAGTATTTATAATCGCCAAAAAGTGATGCTTGATGAAAAACTGTTAAGCCAGGAAGAATTTGATCAGGTAAAATTTACGATGGAAGCGGCTAAATATTCATTGGATGATGCACAACTTCGTTTGGATTATATGAGTATCACTTCGCCAATTAGTGGCTGGGTGGGTGAGCGCTTAACAAAAATTGGTGCACGTGTACAGCCTACAGATAAATTGTTTTCCGTAGTCAATAAAACGCAGGTTATTGCTGTTGTATATGTACCCGAAAAAAATATTAACGAGTTAAAAAGAAACCAGCCGGCCATAGTTACATCCGAAAATTTAAATGGTGAAATATTTGATGCATATATAAAACGGATCAGCCCGGTGGTGGATCCCTCCAGCGGAACATTTAAGGTAACCGTAGGCGTAAAGAACAGGGGAAAGAAATTGAAGCCGGGTATGTTTGTTAATGTCCATCTAATTATCGATACGCACACAGATGCCACCCTTATTCCCAAAACAGCTGTTATTTATGAAAATGAATATATGAACGTATTTGTTGTACGAGACAATATTGCGTCTAAAATCCGCATTATCCCGGGGTTTCAGGATAGTGAAAAAATTGAATGCCTAAATGCCGCAATTATGCCAAACGACAAAGTGATTGTTGTTGGCCAGGCAGGTATGAAAGACAAAGCAAAAGTTCGAATTGTGGCCGAACGTGAAAATAAAACCAAGAACTGAACTGTTGAATTACAGAATGGATAAATTGGCACGCATAGATAAGAATAGTTTTTAACAACATTCCCGTTCGCCAATATTCCATTAATTTGATTTAACCCCGGCCTTCCACCTGGAGAAAGTAATGGCGAATATCGCAAAAGAAAATATTGAAAAACTAAGAAACTCCTTTTATAGTTTTACCACCACGCGCCCGGTTGCAATTTTAATGGTCGTTATCGGTGTCGTGGTTTTTGGTGCAATCTCGTATAAACAATTGCCGTTAAATTTAATGCCCGAGATGACCTATCCCAGCCTTTCTGTGCGTACGGAATATCCCGGCACGGCACCCGAAGAAATTGAAACTTCCATTTCCCGTCCTATTGAACAAGCCCTGGGTGTTGTTGATAACCTCGTTTCGATCAGTTCAATCTCCAAGGCGGAACAATCTGATGTAATCCTCGATTTTACATGGGATACAGATATGGACAAGGCCACGGCCGATCTGCGCGAAAAGTTGGATCAGGTTTTTTTACCGGAAGACTCTAAAAGGCCGTTAATCCTCCGTTTCGACCCATCGCTCGATCCAATAATCCGTGTTGGTTTATATGGTGATGCCCGTTTAACCTTTCTGCGCTATATAGCCGAAGAGGAGCTTAAACGTGCCCTGGAATCTGTCGATGGGGTTGCTGCCGTAAAAGTAAAAGGCGGGTTAGAAGAAGAAATTCGTGTGGAGCTAGACGAGAACCAGCTTACATTGATAGGTATGGATATCCAAAATGTCCGTGAACGTCTCGCGCAGGAAAATGTAAATCTTGCGGGTGGAAACCTGAAAGAAGGCCAGACCGAATATCTTGTACGGACGTTGAACGAATTTCACTCCATTGAAGAAATAGAAAACCTCGTAGTTGGTTCCTTTAACAACGTAAAAATCAAAATAAAAGATGTTGGCCATGTTTACCGTACCAGTAAAGAGCGTGAGGTTATTACACGCATAAATGGTGCGGAAAGTGTAGAGATTGAAATCTTTAAAGAGGCCGATGCCAATATTGTTGCTGTTGCCCATCGGGTAAAAGACAGGCTCTATGGCACAAGGGAGCAACGGCAGTTTATCGCAGAGATGAAGGCCAAAGAAAAACGAGGAAAAAGTCTCAAAGAGAAAAAGGTAGAAAAACCAAAAGAGGAAAAAAGGGAGAAATCAAAGAGAGGCAAAGGTCAACGCAGGCAGCGTGGAGAAGGTTTCCGTAAAGCCCAAATGACTTCTTTCCTCGCGTATTCGCTTCCCGAAGGTATTAAAATTGAGACACTGTCCGATCAATCAATTTTTATTGAAAATTCTGTAGATGAGGTAAAAAGTACGGCAATGTGGGGTGCGGTTTTGGCAATAATTGTCCTTTTTGTTTTTTTAAGACGCCTCGCGCCAACGCTGATTATTGCCATTGCCATTCCAATTTCTATTGTGGCCACATTTGCCCCGATGAAAATTTTTGATGTAACGCTCAATATCATGTCACTTGGCGGCCTTGCATTGGGGATAGGTATGTTGGTGGACAACTCTATCGTGGTGCTTGAGGCCATTGCCCGCCGGCGTGAAGAAGGGGACGACTTTATAACCAGTACATTGCGCGGCGTACAGGAAGTTGGGGGCGCGGTGATTGCATCCACACTTACTACAATTGCCGTTTTTTTTCCGATTGTTTTTGTGGAAGGTGTGGCCGGGCAGGTTTTTGGCGATATGGCTTTAACAGTTGTGTTCTCGCTACTGGCTTCACTTGCCGTGGCGCTTTTCCTTATCCCAATGCTCTCATCACGCAGAACCTCCACGTTTATCCGAGATGCGCAAACAGATAGGATCCCCAGAGATTATATTCTTGATATAAAAGAACGTAAAGAGGTTGATAGGCTATTTGCGGAAAATAATAAAACCAGCTTTTTAAGCAAAGTGCCCGCATGGTTTTCCTTGTTAAGCAAGGCCCTCTTATCTTGGATAATTAAATCGTTTAAAATGATTTTTGCCCTGTTGATTTCGATTGTTAAAATCCTAATGGTTTTTATCGCTATGGTGTTTACGCCCATTGGGTTCTTTGGCCGGTTTTTATGGCCGGATTTTCGCTACACATCCAAGATTATTACATTCGCCAAAACCAATAATTGGGGCATCTTAAAACTTAGTAATGCAATTTGGGAAAACTATTCCACGATAAAATCTGCCGGTGTGGTTGTGGACGATCTTGTAACATTTGGTGCAAAGTTTAGCCAACGCACCTTGTTAAAAAACCTTGTTCCCATTTTATTTTCACCAATATCAGTGTCATTTTTCCTTATAAAATATATTGTTAACGCGGTGTTCGAGCTGGCTTTCAGGACTATCCACGCTATTATTATGGTAGCCGGCTTGTTATTGGCGGTTCTCTACATGCTTGTACGATTAGTTTTAACACCGTTTACCAAAATTTTGGTCGGGCTGTTTAATTTTGGTTATGAAAAATTAGAAAAATTATATCCTGTCGTTTTAATTAAGTCTTTACAAAACAAGTATACCATAATTGGTTCTATGGCTGTCCTCTTTTTTGTTACGATTTATTTTATTGCCCCACAATTGGGCAGCGAGCTAATCCCGGAAGTGCACCAGGGCGAGTTTTATGTAGAGTTGACTTTGCCAATTGGTACCCCGGTAGAAAAGACCGATGAACGTGTTGCACTTGTTCAGGCGGATATAGAAAAAATTGACGGGGTGCTTAAAGTGGCATCTGTTTCAGGAACAGATAAAAGTGCGGCCTCGGATAGTGAAGAAGGCGAGCATACGGCCAAACTTACAGTTACAATTAACAAAGATGGTAATCTTGAGGCAATGGAAGAACATGTAATTAAAGATATCCGTCGCGTTGTTTTAAACTATCCGGGAATAATTGCCAATATTGCGCGGCCTACATTATTCAGTTTTAAAACACCTGTCGAGGTGCACATTAAGGGCTATAATCTGGTGAAGTTACAACAGCTTAGTGCACAGTTCGAGAGCAAAATGATTGAGATTGATGGGATTGTGGATGCCCGGGCCAACATACAGCGGGGTAATCCTGAAGTGCAGATTTTTTATAATCGTGAGAAACTCGCGCATCAGGGGCTGAATGTTTTAGAGGTCGCGTCCATCGTGCGTAATAAAGTACGCGGGGATGTAGCAACAGAGTTTAAAGAAGAAGACCGTAAGATTGATATTCTTGTCCGTCTGCGCGAGAAAGATAAACAAAGCATCGATAACCTGCGCCGGTTGGTAATTAATCCCGGTTCTGACAGGCCTGTGCCCCTCTTTGCCGTGGCAGATATAAAAATCAATGAAGGCCCTTCTGAGATTCGCCGGGTGGGTCAGCAACGAACAGCCGTTGTTACTGCCAATATTCTGCCAGGCTATGACCTGAAAAAAATAAATGATTTAATTTATGACAAATTATTGGATATGAACCTGCCGGGCGATTTTTCTTTTGAGCTGGCCGGGCAGAATAAAGAAATGGAAACATCGTTAAATAGCCTTTTGATGGCTTTGGCCCTGGCTATTTTTCTCGTTTATATTGTCATGGCCTCCCAATTTGAATCCCTTGTTCATCCTTTTGTAATCATTTTTACGATTCCTTTGGCTTTGATTGGTGTGATCATCTTTTTGTATTTGCTGGACATCCCACTGAGTATTGTTGTCTTTTTGGGATTAATTATGTTGGCGGGGATCGTTGTAAACAATGCCATTGTTTTAGTGGATTATATTAACCAGTTGCGCGATGAAGGTTTGAAAAAAACCGAGGCAATCATTGCGGCGGGGAAAGCGCGCTTACGGCCCATTTTAATGACAACATCTACGACAGTGTTGGGCTTGTTGCCTATGGCGCTGGGTTTAGGCGATGGCGCGGAGATAAGAACGCCCATGGCCATTACGGTAATCGTCGGTTTGCTGACCTCAACTTTATTGACTTTGGTTGTTATTCCAACGGTTTACAGTATCGTTACAAGGGAAAAAGAGGCGGTGTCCAGCATTCGCTGAAGAATTTAAATGTATTGCTCATAGTGATTCAGTGGATTGTCTGAGAAACAAGAAATAAGATTAAGCGAATAATGAAAAGAATATATCAACGAAAAGTTGGCTTAAAAAATGAGGGGAATAAAAAAATTGGGAACACAAAAAAATATTGTTTTAGGAATGATAATGGGGGTTGGTATTGGGATTACTTTTGGCTTGGCACTGAATAATCTTGGTGTTGGATTATCAATAGGGATAGGTGGAGGAATGTTTTGGGGCATGCTTTTAAACAAAGAGAAAAAAAAATGTGAAGATAAAAAACAAGTCATAAATGAAAAATAATTGAGAATAAAGGAAGTGTAAATTGAATACAGTATACGGAACCTGTATCCTGTAATTTAATAATTCATAATTATATTGTTATCGGGTGTTAATTATCCAGTATCCAGGAAAAACTATGGTGCGACAAAAATTAGAAGGAAAAATCAGCTTATTGCCCAGGCTCTCATTAACGCGGCCAATTACCGTTTTAATGACTTTAACCGCATTGATGGTTGTGGGTTATATTGCCTATAGTTCCATTGCGATTGCGCTTATGCCAACCGGGTTTACACCGCCATTTCTAGGTGTTTGGACACCGTACCCAAATGCAAATCCTGAAGAGGTTGAGCAATTGATCGCACGTCCCCTCGAGGAAGTTGTTCGAACAATAAAAGGTGTGAAGACGGTAAGGACAAGCAGTAGATCAAACGGATGTTGGACTTTTTTGACCTTTAGTCAAAGTGCCGATATGGACCTGGCATACAGTCAATTACGTGATCGTGTTGATCGGGTACGTCCTGATTTACCGGATGATATCGAACGCCTTTATATCCGCAAATGGAATAATGACGACCAGGCCATAATGTGGATTGCCTTGGTGCCGGACGAGCCCATCGAAGATCCATATTATTTTGCTGAAAATATTATAAAGAAGCCTCTGGAGCGGGTGGATGGTATCGCAAATGTTGAGATTTGGGGTGCAGATGAAAAATCGATCCAAATATATATTAAACAAGATGCGGTAAAAAGTTTTAAAATAAATCTTTATGAAATTATAAACATATTACGGACAGATAATTTTGCAATTTCGTCAGGTCATATCCGCGATGGCGACCACAAAATATTTGTTCGTTCCGTTGGTAAATTTCGCAGTTTGGAAGAGATACGAAACATTCCGATCAAGGGTGCAAATATCCGGCTAAAGGACATCGCCGATGTTGTTTATGATGTACCTGAAAAAAGTTGGGTGCAACAGATTGATGGGAAGTCGGCAATTCAAATTGGTGTCTATAAAGAATCGATGGCCAATACAGTAGATTTATGTAATACGGTTGAAAAGATATTTAATGAGGAATTTAAAAAAGACCCCCGGCTTGCAAATTTTAAAACGGAGATACTTTTTAACCAGGGTAGCTTTATAACAGAATCAGTAGATAATCTAAAAAATGCCGGAATTTGGGGCGGACTTTTTGCCTTTTTGGTTCTGTATTTTTTCTTACGTCGCCTCCGTATGACAATTATATTAAATCTGGCAATTCCGCTTTCATTACTTGTTAGTTTGACGGCGCTTTATTTTATGGGATGGACACTCAACCTGATCACCATGATGGGCTTGATGATTTCTGTAGGGATGGTTGTTGATAACTCCATTGTTGTATTAGAAAACATTTATCGAAAACGCAGTGAAGGGATGAGCAGTTTAAAAGCTGCCGCTGAGGGTACGAGTGAAGTTTCCCTTGCTGTAACCATGGCTACCTTTACCACAATCGTTGTATTTTTACCGTTAATTTTAATGGATGGCGATGCTGGTTTCCGGTTTTATATGATGCGTATTGGTGTTCCGGTGATGATTTCACTGGTGGCTTCATTAATTGTCGCTATGGTTTTTATTCCACTAGCGGCCACCCGGGTTGTATCAAAGCGCGAAGTTGCAGAACCGAAAGCAATAAACAAAATTAATGGTTATTATCACACGGTTCTAAATTGGAGTATTACCCATAGACTGGAAACATTTATTGTCTTAATACTTTTTGTAATGTCCCTTAATTATGCTATGCAAAACGTGGCCCAAACCGATGACATGGATGGCAATATAAATGATTTTCGCCTGATTATGGATTTGCCGGACAATTACACTTTAGATGACGCAAAACGTGTAGTAAGCATGGTTGAAGATACAATTCGTGCCAAATCGGATCGTTATAATATCCGCACCATCGATGCACGCTTTAGGCAAAACCGGGCACGATTAAATGTGTTTTTAAAACCGGAGCCATCACTTAGCTGGTATGATGTTCTCATCAATTCAACGGCAGAAATGCTTGGCATGGCAGATACAACACTCATGTCCCGAAATGAAGTTGTTGAAGATGTGAAGCGGAGGATTCCTGAATTACCCGGTATAAAAATCCGTACATCCTGGCGTAGGAGCAGTGGAAATGATGATGCTTCCGTGACCCTGAACTTGTTTGGAGACGATACAAAAAAACTGGCGATGCTTTCGGAAGAAGTAGAACGACGACTAAAATCTATCCCCGAAATAATCAGTATTGAGACAGATCGTGAACAAGGCGAAGATGAGATACAGCTCGTTGTAAAACGTGAACAAGCCCAAAAGTTTGGGATTAGTCCGCAGACAATATCCGGGACAATTATGTATACTTTGCGTGGGATCCAGTTACCTAAATTTCAAACGGATGACCGTGAAATTAATATGCTAATCCAGTTACAGGAAAAAGACCGTGAAAATTTGGAACAGCTTAAAAATATTACATTCTTTGCTGAAAATGGGCGTGAAATACCTCTGGAAGCGGTTGCCACTATCCGCGTAAAAAGGGGTTTTGGAGATATTCAACGTGAAAATGGTAAAACTTATTTGGCCATAAAAGCAAATACAACCGAAGATAATATTAGTATGATCCATGGAAAAATCGACAAAGCGATGGCTGGTTTTGCTATGCCTTACGGTTATTCCTGGACCAAAGGAACCAGGTTCTCACGGATCCGCGAAAGTAATGAGAGCCAAAATTTTGGTATGTATTTATCAGTTGTTTTTGTGTTTCTGTTAATGGGTATTTTATTCGAGTCATTTGTGCTGCCCCTTTCCGTAATAATCGCAATTCCATTTTCTTTTGTTGGGGCCTATTGGATGCTTTTAATTACAGGAACACCGTTTGACAGAATGAGTGGGATTGGCCTGATAATTTTAATTGGTATTGTGGTCAATAATGCCATTGTGTTAGTCGATTTGGTAAACCGATTGCGGTTGGAAGGTTATTCCAGAAAAGATGCTTTGCTGGAGGCGGGCAGAAAACGTTTTAGGCCTATTTTGATGACAGCCTTTACAACCATTGGCGGGCTTATCCCTATGGCGCTTGGCAATGCAAAAATGATTGGTATTTCTTATAAACCGCTTGGGCTTACCATCGTTGGCGGGATGATGTTCTCAACATTAGTTTCGCTAGTGGCCGTGCCATGGGCCTATATGCTTTTTGATGATATGCGTAATTATTTTAAACGTGTATTTGGAGGTGTGATAATTAGTAAAACAAAGGAAGTTGAAACAGGGGACGTACTCTCTTAAAAAAGTTTATATCGGATTTTTGAAAATAGAATGAGCAGGCGCTTAATATAATAAAGCGCTTGCTCTTTTTTTTGTGGCAAACTTATTTGTTCCATTTTTTCCGGTGTTTCCATTAGGGCAAACTTAAGGGCAACTTGATGTTTACAATAGCCCTTGGAGTCATAAGGGCAATTACAATATAAATGATCAACTTTATTGTGCCGTTTTAATACTAAACGATATGTTTTTGTACCTTCAACAATAGCTTCAATAAAACGGCTGTTATAGTTTTTTATTTCTTTAACCTGGCCGGAATAATAATAACTTTTACCTCTTTCCAGATTAGAACTGGTTGTTAGTTTCTCAATTGTTTGCAGGGATGTTTCCGTCATCAGTTTCCTTTTATAGCTTATTCCAGTATTGATGGGCTTGACAAATCACCGGCGCCAAACCTGGATTTATTTCTAATCGTATTAAACCGTTCAGAAAATAGTCGGGAAATTATATAAGGGCTTAAACATAGTTTTAGTTTTTCAAAAATTCTGCTCAAACTATATAGATTTTTTTACCCAATTCTCCAAGCCATCCTCAATAATTAGTTCCTGTGCGATCGGGCCTAAGGCATTAAACGAATAATTCTTATCATTAAAAGAAATTGCACTGGACTTCATCGAAATTGAAATGGCGCTATCGAGTGGTTTTGTTAAAAAGTCCAAGCCATGGTTATTGTGTAAATCATGAATCAGTTCGGGGCATTCCACTAAAATAAAACCATTATTGATGGCATTTCGTTTATAGGTTTCGCTAAACGACCCGGCAATAACCATCTGGATGCCAAAATATTTTAAAGCTGTTGCTGCCTGCTCGCGTGAGCTTCCCGTCCCAAAATTGAAACCGGCTAAAATAATATCGCCCTTTTGGGCAATTTTCTGAAAATTGGGATCATAGTTTTCCATGGCAACTTCGGCCATCATCTCCGGCGTTAAATCTTCACGATAGGTGTATTTACCCGGATAAATGCCATCTGTGTTTATGTTGTTGGCCGGGCAAAATAAAGCGCGTCCGGAAAATGATTCGGGAAAACCATCAAGGATTTGTACTTCGGCTTTTTTTGAGGTTTCTTTGTTTTCGGTGAAATGTGCGTCGATTTTTGTATTTGTAAAAGTGGCCGGTTCACAAATAAATCCGCTAATAGCCGATGCAGCCACCACGGCCGGGGAAGCCAGGTAGGCCTGTGCCGTTGGATGTCCCATCCTGCCTTTAAAGTTACGGTTTGTTGCCGAGATACCAATTTCACCTTCTTCTAACAAACCTTTGCCCAAACCGATGCATGGCCCACAGCCTGGAGGTAATGGTATTGCGCCACAATCCAGCAAAGTTTGCCAGTCTTTGCGATGTTCGCTCTCGGCTTGTACTTCGTTGGAGGCGGCGGCAATGTAAAACGCCACGCCATCAGCTACTTTTTTCCCCTTGACAATTTCGGCGGCCTGGGCTAAATCTTCAACGCGGCTGTTTACGCAGGATACGAGATACGCCTTTTGGATGGCAATTTTTTCTTTGGCGATTTCAGAAACCATGGCCATCTTTTTTACGGAATTCGGCCCCGATACATGCGGCACAATGGTGGCTAAATCTAAAGTGATTTCACTATGGTAAAATGCACCCTCGTCGGCAACAAGATCAGAGTTTTTTAGTGTTTCGATGGTTTTGTCATTAATGCGTGGATGTTTTTCATTTTTATTTAATAATTTTTTTCGATGCTCCAGCCATTGGATTGTCACATCGTCAATTGGGAATACAGCAGCCAGCGCGCCCCATTCCGTACTCATATTAGCGATGGTAAGCCGTTGGTCAACCGATAAATGTTTTACCCCTTCGCCGGTAAACTCCAACGCATGGTTTAAAACTTCATCGTTATTAAAAAAACCGGCCAGCGTAATAATGACATCCTTGCCCGTAACGCCTTTTTGTAAATTTCCTGTAAGTTCCACTTTAGCGATTTTTGGGATTTGCCACCAGGTTTTTCCGGTTGCCCAAACAGCGGCGGCGTCACTTCGTACAATCGGTGTGCCCAGGCATCCTAACCCGCCGTACATATTTGAGTGGCTATCGGAGGCAACAACAAAAGTGCCTGGCCAGGCATAGCCTTCATCGCACATCACCTGATGCCCAATTCCCCGTCCGGCAGGATAAAAATCGATGCCCATCTCTGCGGCAAAATTTTCTATATTTTTATATTTTGCAAGATTCTTTTCGCTGGTATCCTGCACATTATGGTCCAAAGTAAAAACTACCTGCCTGGGATTGGCAATTTTTTTTGCGCCGATATTTTTAAATTTTGGGATAACCGCAGCGCTGTTGTCGTGGGTCATTACATGCGCCGGCTGGATGGTAACAAATTCCCCGGACTTTACCTTATGGCCCTCAGCGAGGTTTAGACAGTATTTTTGAGTGATTTTCTCTACAAGGTTTTGTGCCATTATCTCTTCCTTTTTCATTTTAAAAAATTGAAATCATTAATCTTTAATATTTCTTGAAAATAGTACGATTGCTTTATCTTGCATTTTGTAATTTAATTGATTCCACGTTAAATTCCCATTTTTACGCAAGGAAAACCAATGAAAAAAGTTAAGGCAAAAGCCTGTTCCAATATTGCACTGGTAAAATATTGGGGCAAAAGAAATATTCCCCTAAACCTTCCGGCTGTGGCCTCTATTTCTGTTACCCTGGATACGCTTTTTACCGAGACAGAAGTTAGGTTTGATCCCGAATTAAAAAACGATATCCTTGTATTAAACGGCTCGCTGGCTTCCGAAAAAGATACGCAACGCATGGCAAAATTTCTTGACCTGATCAGGGAAAAATCAAAAAATAAAAACTGCGCTTATGTTGAAAGTACAAATAATTTTCCTACTTCGGCGGGATTGGCCTCATCGGCTTCTTCTTTTGCCTGCCTGGCATTGGCGGCTGGTAGGGCTGCCGGGCTTGATCTGCCTAAAAGTAAACTTTCCGAGTTGGCGCGTTTAGGGTCCGGCTCTGCGGCACGATCCATTTTTGGCGGGTTTGTAGAAATGGCCATAGGCAAAAAAGACGATGGCAGCGATTGTATCGCCCATCAATTATTCCCCAAAGAACATTGGGATTTAACGGTGCTGATCGCCATTACATCGGAAAAGAAAAAGAAAACCGGCTCTACCGACGGTATGGAATCTTCCCGTTTAACCTCGCCGTTTTATAAACCCTGGATAACATCTTCACCAAAAGATATGGATGAAATGCGTGAAGCAATCATCCAAAAAGATTTTGAAAAAGTAGCAGAAGTAGCGGAATTTAGCTGCCTTAAAATGCATGCTTTGGCGCTGGCCACAAATCCGGGGCTTATTTACTGGAACGGTACAACTGTCGATGCCATGCACCATGTCCGTGAAATGCGTGAGAATGGGACGCCTGTCTTTTTTACCATCGATGCCGGGCCACAAGTAAAGGCCATCTGCCCAGCAGAATATAGCGGGCAGGTACAAAAACAATTGGAGCAGTTACCGGGCGTAATTCGCGTTATTAAAACAGGGCTTGGTGGCGATGCCATCGTTGTGGAGGAAAAGCGTGTTGGTTAAGGCGAGCGCTCCCGGAAAACTGATTCTGATCGGTGAATATGCTGTGCTTGAAGGCGCGCCATCATTGGTGTGTGCGGTCGATCGTTTTGCCCATGTGGAAATAAGTGAGAGCGCCGGGTTTTTAGTAAGCGCCGCATCGATTGAGATTGAGAATGTCTCATTTTCCTTGACAGAAAACGGGTTGGTTTTATTTGAAAATGACGTTGATGTGTTGACCCGGAAAAAACTATCCTTTTTTAAAACTACTTTTGAGTACGCGTGGCAGTACTGCAAATCATGCAAGCTTTCCATCAACCCTTTCCATATAAAAATTGATACCGGGGCTTTTTATTCTACCGAGCTTAACACCAAACTCGGATTTGGATCCTCCGCTGCATTGACCGTCGGCATTGTAAAAGCACTCTTTTTACTGGCCGGAAAAAAGGTGGATGATACGGAAGAACAAAATAGGATTTTTCGGTTATCGCTGGCCGCACATAAAAAAGCACAGGGCGGGCTGGGCAGTGGGATCGATATTGCCGCCAGCGCCCTAAGCGGTATTTTACAATACAGGGTCGGGATTAATAAGCTCGCGGAGCAGTTGATTCCGGAACGCCTGGATGTTTGGACGGGTTTACCGATGCTGGTTATTTTTACGGGCAGCTCAGAATCAACACGTAAAATGGTCGCCGGGGTAAGCCAGTTAAAAAAAGAAAAACCAAAATTATATAAACAATTGATGCGCGATCTCGAAGCCGAATCAGTTAGGGGATGTGCGGCCTATAAGGCGAAAAGCATCGATTTATTTCTAACTTCCATAAAAAACTATAACGATTTGATGGCGGCTTTGGGAGAAAAAAGCGGCATGCCAATTATCTCGCCGGTGCATCAAAATATTTCGGCAATAGTTGTTGATAATGGTGGTGTGTATAAACCAAGCGGTGCGGGCAGCGGTGATATTGGCGTGGCTTTTGCGGGCAGCCCGGAGAAAATTACAGCTATTAAGCAAGTCATCGAAAAATCCGGGTTTACCTGTTTGGATGTAAATATTGCCAGAGCATAAAATTTTTTTCATAAGACCAGATTCTTGAGTATTTTTTATATTGCAAATTTATAGGGGCCGGTACAAAATTAATTCACAACTATTGTGAAGCTTAACGTGGGATAATGGCTTGATCTTTTGCCATTGCCCTTAAACTAAACCACTATCTAACATAAAAATTATGGCCAATTCAAAAATATCCGGATTTTATAAAAATACCATCCCGGAGCGATTACGCATCCTGCAAAAAAATGAATTTCTGAGCCCGGCGGATTATACGCTTCTGAAAAATGGAAAAGGGTTCTTGCAAACCGAAGAATCTGATAAAATGATTGAAAATGTCATTTCTGTTTTTGGTTTGCCGATGGGCATTGGGCTTAACTTTCTGGTAAATGGAAAGGACTATGCCGTGCCGATGGTGGTGGAAGAACCTTCCATTGTGGCGGCGGTCAGCTCTATGGCAAAAATAATCCGTGCGACCGGCGGTTTTAAAAGTGAGAGTACCGAACCCATTTTGATAGGGCAGATACAAGTTGTAAATATAAAAAACCATGCCACGGCCAAAAATGCCATTTTGCAAAACAAAGAGGGGATTATAAACCTTGCCAACAGCATGCACCCCAATATGGTGGCGCGGGGCGGTGGTGCGCGCGATGTTGAAGTACGCATTTTAACGGCGGGCGAGGATAAAAAAGACATGCTTGTTGTCCATCTGTTGGTGGATGTGCAGGATGCTATGGGCGCCAACCTTGTAAACAGCATGTGCGAAGGCGTTTCTTCGTTGATTGAAAAAATTACCGGTGGCAGTGTTTTTTTACGGATTCTTTCCAACCTGGCCGACAGGTCGATGGTGAAGACAAGCTGTACAATTCCCATAAAATATTTGGAAACAAAAAAGTTTTCTGGTGAGGAAGTGCGCGATGGTATTATTCTGGCCAATGATTTTGCCCTGGCCGATCCGTACCGCGCGGCTACCCACAACAAAGGCATTATGAACGGGATCGACCCGCTTGTAATTGCGACCGGTAATGATTGGCGCGCCATCGAAGCCGGGGCGCATGCCTACGCCGCACGCAGTGGACGCTATACATCCC
>JAJRVW010000221.1 GCA_024277115.1 Calditrichota bacterium | reverse complement strand
TCAAAAACATCGGTGCCCAAAATAAGTGTGCAGGGCACTTTGATGATGACATTCTCAAATTTTAAATGGAGGTCATAACTATTAACCAGCAGGTTTAAAAAACTTAGGCCCCGCGCCTTGCCGCCAATGGAGCCGCTGCCAATGCGCGAGAAGCCATATTCCGGATCAAAAGTATTTTTGTTAAAGTCGGTTAAAATTCCGCGTTGCTGCATGCTGGTATATAAATCCAGCACCGAAACCAAAAGGTTGCGCAAATCATCCGGGTTGTCAAAATCGGAAACACGCTGTGGGCGTAATTTGTAGGCCAGCCAAAACTCGCGCCGGGCTTTAAGCCAGTTGGAAAAATGGTTGCGGTCGGCATGGTATTTTAAACTTTCCGCCGGGATGGTTTTTAACATTTCCTCCAGGCTTTTTAAATCGGTGGCGCGGCCAACCTCGTGGCCCTCATCTGTTTTAAATACAAAATCGCCAAAGCCCAGGTTTTCGATGGCAAAATTCTGAATCTCCTGCAACAGGTATTTTGAATCTTTGTGTAAAAATGAAGCGCCGGCCTTATAGGCTTTTTGCTGGTTGGACAAATCGTGCGATTGTAAAAGTATGGGGATATCTTCACGTTTTTCTTTGATGTAGCGTGTCAGTTGCACGCCTGCTTGCTCGTCCCGCTGGCCATTGCGCATATAATTTACATCGGATATGACCCCTAAAATATAGTCCTCATATTCATCGAAATATTGGCAGGCCTCTTCAAAATTTGTAGCCAGTAAAATTTTGGGGCGTGCGCGCATACGTAAAAATTTATGGTAAAGGTTTATCCCTTGTTCGATTAAGGTTTGGGACTGTGATAAAAGTTCGGAATAAAGAATGGGCAAATAAGACGAGTAAAAGCGGATATTGTCTTCGACCAGTAAAATAATCTGGATATCGGCTAACCGTACATCGCGCGACACATTGCGCTGGTCTTCAATTAATTTGATTATGGCGATAATAATCCGAAAATCGCCATTCCAGGTAAATATTCTGTCGAAGGGCTCTTGCGAACTTTCTGTTAAACGCGGGTTGAATTCGCTCGTATCAAATACCAAATGGACAATCGGCAGCTTGCTGTAACTTTCTTTTACCTGGCGGGCAAAATCGTTTATGGCCATATCCGAGCTGTGCGCGGTGGTGATAATCAGGTCAATGCGGTTTTCGCTATTCAGCAAATCCATGGCTTCTTTGCCGTTGGCAACACGAATAATCTCCGGCGAATGGCTCAGGTTTAATTGAAAATATTCTTTTCGTAAAAACTCATAAATCCGGCCATCTTCCTCCAATAAAAACAGATTATATTCGCTGGAAACCAACAGGATTTCACGGATGCGGAAACGCATTAAGGATTGGAAAACTTTAAACCGGTCACCCGTGGGGAAATCGGAATAAAAAGCTTTATCTTGGTTGGATTGGTCTTTTACCTGTTTGGGGGTCATTGGCACAAGTGTTTTTTTAGCTTATTAATATCTATTTTTTAAGTTCTCCAAAGCTGTCGTTCTGAGTCGTTTTCAGACACCTGCCCCGCAGAAGGCGGTGGAAGAATCTCGTTATGCTAACACCGATCTCTTTATTTATCGGTTTAAGATGCTTCGGTAAAAAACACCACTGCATGACAAAGTAATGCGTATCTACTTTATGGATAGACTCTTATTACAAGATTTTATAGCAAGGTGCAAGATAAAAACAGCCAGCCCTGTTCATACGCTTTATGACAGGACCGGCAGAGTGATAAAAAACTAAACCTGTAAAACTACACAAGTCCCTGGTCAAGCATGGCATCGGCAACTTTTAAGAAGCCGCCAATATTTGCGCCATTCACATAATTGCCGGGGCAATCAAAACGATTGGCCGTGTCCATACAGGTTTTATGGATATTTTTCATGATTTCCTGTAAACGCTTGTCGACTTCTTCACGTCCCCATGGTAGGCGCATACTGTTTTGGGCCATCTCAAGGCCGGAAACTGCAACACCACCGGCATTGGCCGCTTTGCCTGGTCCGTATAATATTTTTTTATCGAGGAAAATATTTACGCCATCAATGGTTGTTGGCATATTGGCGCCTTCGCTTACTACATAAACGCCGTTGTTCAACAGATTCTGTGCATCCTTGGCGTTTATTTCATTTTGTGTTGCGCTTGGGAAGGCGCAATCCGCTTTATTGTCCCAGATTGGGTTATGGTCTGAATTCGGTTCGGCTGCATGGAATGTTGCGCTGCTAAATTTATCGGCATATTCTTTAATGCGCCCGCGACGTACATTTTTCAAATCCATCACGAATGCCAGTTTATCTGCGTCTATACCTTCAGGGTCATAAATATAACCGGACGAATCGGAGAGGGTAACAGCGCGTCCACCCAATTGGGTGATTTTTTCTACGGTATATTGCGCCACGTTTCCACTACCGGAAACCAGACAGGTTTTGCCTTCTAAGCTTTCATTGCGTGTATTAAGCATTTCGGCGGCAAAGTAAACAGCGCCATAGCCTGTCGCTTCGGGCCGGATTAACGATCCGCCCCAGTTAAGGCCCTTGCCTGTAAGGATGCCTGTAAACTCGTTCCGGATTTTTTTGTACTGCCCAAAAAGGAAACCAATCTCACGGCCACCCACACCAATATCTCCGGCAGGAACATCTGTATTTGGCCCGATGTGACGTTGCAGCTCGCTCATAAAACTTTGTGTGAAGCGCATCACTTCATTATCGCTCTTACCTTTGGGGTCAAAATCCGAACCGCCTTTACCGCCACCCATTGGCAGGGTT
>JAJRVW010000220.1 GCA_024277115.1 Calditrichota bacterium | reverse complement strand
GGACGCAGGCAGCACGTGGGTCCCCAAAAATAACGGGTTGACCGTTGACCCGCCAATCGTTTTCGATTTGGTTAAACTTAAAGGGAGCGAAACGATTTACGCGGCGACATTCCGTGGCATTTACAAGACACTCGATGGTGGCGAAAACTGGTTTTCGGTAAATGATTCGCTAACAAAGGGCTTAAATTTCAATGGTGGCTTGGTCGTATCAGAAACGGATACGAATACCATATTTGCCGGGGCAGATGCAACAATAGATAGCATGAGTTCCGGTGGTCTGTATGTCAGCCGGAATGGAGGGGAGACGTGGGATCTTCTTAAAAAAAGTTTACCGGATTCTGCAACTGACTTGGCGGCATTTCAGCTATTCTTGGATAAATATAACAATACATTATATAGTTCAATCGGGTTACTTTACAGCAGGTCATATGAAGAAAATATCTATTGGCTTAGCAATGCGGTTATCACAAAAGTGGAAGAAATTAATGATGCATTTTCTGAATTTCACTTGACCTTAAGAAATTATCCAAACCCCTTTAATAGCACAACACTATTACATTACTCTATCCCAAAAACAGGACGGGTGACTATAAAAATCTATAATGTTCTTGGAAAGGAGGTTCTGTCGCTACTAGACGAAGTGATGAATTCGGGTGAACATAAAATTTACTGGGATGGGACCAACCAGTTTGGCAAAAAACTGTCTTCAGGTATTTACCTGGCGACAATACAGGCTGGTACAGAGCTTAGCTCCAGCAAATTATTGATATTGAAATAAATTAATGAAAATGCGTTTAGTTCGTTGATAAATCATCTAAATGACAGGCTGTTTTCCAATTGTTTTCAGCCATATCACACATTTCGGATGTTTTTTCGGATAGCCAATCGCTTAATTAGCAGACGCTGATTACTTCCAAAAATTATACACATCTTCCAGTGATTCCCGTTTTTTCAGAACCTCAAATTGTTCACCATTATTTTGGTAGCCCAAAACTTTGGGGATTTGCCGGCTTGTATGGCGCGACCACATACTTAGGGTATAGGCGCCGGTATCGTGGATTAAAATAAAATCGCCCTCTTCGATGATAGGCAGTTCAATATCACTGGCAATGATATCACCGCCAAAACACAATGGACCGGCAATAGTGTATTTTTTTGTTTTATTAATGGGTTTTAATTTTCCGGTTTTATCGGTGATGGAAATGTCATGATGCCAATTATCCGGTTGATAAATACGGCGCATTAATTGATCGGCCCCAACGTGGGTTACAACCGTATTAACACCGGAGTAGGATTTCACATATTCAACCCACGAAGCAGTCCATCCGGCGTTGGCATGTACAAACCGGCCAAACTCGGTGATGAGTTTATAGGTGCCCTGAAATAGTTCCGGTACGTTCTTTTTTAACGCGTCCACATATTTTTGCATGGGTGGGGTGCTCTCATCTTCAGCATATTCGACAGGCAGGCCACCGCCAATATCGACCCACTTCACATCGTTTTTTATTTTGCTTAAAAAGGTGTTCAGGATTTGTGCGGCTTTGATCAATTGCCCCAGCGAACAACCCTGCGAGCCAATATGCATGTGGATGCCTGTAAGCCAATCATTATTTTTATAAAAGGCAATAATATCTTCTTCGAACTCCGCGATGGGCATGCCGAACTTTGAGTATTTTCCGGCAACGCTGGTGATGCTGATTTTCCCTGTGCCAACCTGCGGGTTTATCCTTAGCCCGATAATACTTTTTGATTGGATTCTGCCAAGTAGCTCTTTTATCCGTTCCAGCTCGTTAAATGAATCGGCGTTAATATGTATGCCTGCTTTTAAGGCATATTCCAGCTCGTCTACTGTTTTTGCCGGGGAGTCG
Source organism: Calditrichota bacterium (assembly GCA_024277115.1). Classification (GTDB taxonomy): domain Bacteria; phylum Calditrichota; class Calditrichia; order Calditrichales; family J004; genus JABFGF01. Next base: position 18,940 of record JAJRVW010000220.1, on the reverse strand, counting down.
AAAACAATTTTTTCAGGATTGTAACCACATTTTTGGGCAATAAAAACTTCACTTAAAGTGGCGCACTCCACGCCGACATCCTGGGGCAATAAATAGTTTAAAACGGCAGGCAAAGGGTTGGCTTTTGCGGCGATCGCGTGTAAGGTACCATCGGGGAAATGTTTTTTTAGCTGTCGGATATGTTGCCCAAGGAAGGATAAATCCTGAAAAATTATTGCACTGTCATCGTGCGAAAATTGCTTATTTGCCAGGGCTTTGGCAAGGACTGTGCTCATTTGCTGTGCAGAAAGTCGGCTGTCCATAATTTTATCTTTCAGGTTTGTTTATTTCTGTTTTGGAAAAAGGTTTCAACCTCGTTTTCGATAATTTGTATAAGTTGTAAATCGCTTGCAAATTCCGTTTCTTTTATTTTTGTATATTGCCGGACATCATAGGAACCAATCGCCACGCGTAAAAAGGAACCGGTGTCATATTTAACCGGTTGCCCGATAAAAACTTTATCGTATTTTACGAAACGCTCATAGTGTTTTGTTGCAATCTGTGTAAAAAGTTTTTTTAATTCACCATTATCCAGGTACGCGCCATTATTCTTTACCCGAAAAGAGATAATCGATTTATTGGTCAGTTCCATATCGGGCATGAATTCCAAGAAGCGGCTTTTGGTAATGGCCTCCATAACTTTTTCGTTCCAGGCGTTTATAGTGGGTAAAATATTTTCCTCGCCCAACTTATCCAGTTCGATCATTTCGTGTAGGGCGCATTTCCAACGCAGGTGCAAACCCAGGTTTTTTGAAAATTTAAATTGCTTACGAATATTTGGCAAACAACTGGGGATATCATGCTGTGTAAAAATGCCCCGAAAATATTTTGCTGGCGCCGGATCGCACTTGCCAAGGCGTAAACATAAGGATTTTGGAACCAGCAAAGCGCCGCAAAACGGGGGTGCCTGGTAGAATTTTGATCCGGTAATCAGCAATAAGACGCCTTTGGAAAGCAAATCGTTTACAAGGTCTTTTTTGTTTCGGAACTGGCATAAATCGACGGTCCAAATTATTTCCGGTTGATCAAATTCGTCGATTATATGCAGTTTTTCTTCAATGCCCGATTTGCTGCCATAAACCAAGTTTACAATTTTTGGCGCTTCCGGGTTATCTGTAATCAGCTCCTGTAATTTGGCGTGATTGTCCATGATAAACCCGGACTTATCACGCGCCGGGAGCATTTTAACATCCGGCCGGATCTGATCGCTTAAAGGGGTGTCCTTCTCAACCTTTTCCCCAAACTGGTTAAACGAGGCATAATAATACCCATGTGCGGCAACCTGCGATCCCGATCCCAATTCTTCGGGGCAAGTGAGAATATTAACGGTATCTTTTCCCGGATGGAGCAAGCGGCTAAAAAGCAGCGGCAGATAAACCAGGTCGCTGCCCGACGGTGCAAAGAAAACCTCAAAGTCTGGGCTGCCTTCCAGGTTATAAAGTTTTTTTATCTTCTCGGCATGCTCTTCAACTTCACTGTCAAAATTATCTTCAAATTTTTCCAGGTCAACATTTTCGATCAGCTCGTGGGTTTCACGGTTCAGGCTTCCGCTGGTACACGATCCCCGGTTTATCAACCCGGAATATTCCAATGGATTAAGGTGATATTTATTTCGGTTGCTCTCTTCATTAATAAAAACCCGTTCGTCACCGCCACCGGTGAGTAAATCGCGTAGTTCTTTTCTCATCTTGTCTCTTAAATTTTTTAGAAGGCTTTGCATAACTATCGCTAACTTGTCATTCATGCATGTTCTTAGCAGGAATCGGACTATTTGACGATAGATTCCTGTTTAAAACACACAGGAATGATACTTTATGTAGGTTATGCAAAGGTTCCTTTTAGTTATTAATTTCCCGGCAATTTTGCAGGAAATACTCTACCGTAATAAGTTTTAATAAGAATTCCAACCGGTCCAATGTGTGATAGTTTGGGTCTTCATATTGTTTAAGCATTGCTGCCCATTCTTCTTTTTTGATTAAATCCGCAAGGGCCAGGTTTTCATACTTTAGCAAAGATTGTACTTCTTCATCAGCCAGGAAATTACGATAAATTGCCAGATAATCCCAAGCTTTTTGCAGTTGTGTTTTTACAGAAATCCCCATCAGGCTTTTTAGTTTGTCCCGAAATTTTTTTGATTGGGCAAACCAATAACGCGCCAGGAATGGGATCATGGTAAAAAAGTTTTTTGGCCACATGTTTACACCGCCAAAATCGGTTTTTTCTTTGGCCAATTGTGGGAAAAGGCCATGTACAATACCGCGTTGGATTTTTGATAAATTATAACGCCACTGGGCAGGCAGGCTTAAGGCAAATTCCAGATTGCGACGGAACAAAAGCGGGGAAAGCAGATCGAGCGACATATTGCACAGGTTGTTGCTGGCCGTACCGAAAATGCAATAATGTTCCAGGTCAAACTTATCCACCTGGATGGCCACCGGGCTATTTTTATAACTACCGATCGATTCTTCAATCAACGATTTTATATCATCCTTTGAGGCGTTTTTTACCTTTTTGTAATCATCGGTAAAAATATCATCGCGGTAGTTTTTGTTTAATGCCCTGTATTTTATAAAAATATCGCTTTTAAATGATTTGGGTTCGCGGTAAAAATTCATCAGGTACATTTCGTTCCAGGTGCCATCTTTGTAAAAACGGCCGTGCACACCATTGATGGCCAACCCTTCGGAAAATTTTAAATATTGACGGCGCATGTGTAAAATCCGCCCCATTAAATATGCCGGTTCTTCTGCGCTGCCTAAGAGGATGGAATTCTTCACATCCTGCCAGGGTGTTTCTAAAAAGCTGTCTAAAAGCTGGACGTGGCGGGTTTTAAAATTTAAGCGTTCGGCCATTTTTTTAACGCCAACTACTTCATGGAAATCTTCTTTACCATAAATAGCCGTGGAAAAGGGGATATCCTGGTTTTTAAATGCCGCAAGCAGCGTACGCGAGTCCTGCCCCATTGTAAATTCAATGAGTGGTTTGCGCCCATCGCAATGAATCAATTTGGCTGTTTCTTTAAAACTATTGATTAGCTTTTTTAAGGCCTCTTTATAGGATAGTTTTGTATACTGATGGGGCATTTCCCAATAGGATTGTTGGGTCAAATTGTCACCTGCAATGGTGTAAACCATCGCCCCTTTTAAACGGGCCACATTTTTAAGCATGGAACGCCCGGACATTATATAATAACGCCACAAATATTCGTTAAATGCTTCCTTGTCAATTTCTGGTTTTTGGATGACGGCGCTTAATAAAAGAAAAGGGGTAAACATAAACTCGGTTTTGGTTTCCAGCCAGAAATTGGTTTTGTTTTTTATAAAATCATTGAGGATGATGGTTTTATTTTGGGCCGCGTCAAATAATTTTATTACAAAATGGCCATCAAGCTGGTTGGCAAAATTTTCCTTTTTGGATTTATACAAATCCAGCAAAGAGGCCGCATTATGTTGTTTCGTTTCATTTAAAGCATAAACAATCCCTTCGTAGGCCAACCAGTTTCCCTGTGCGTCTTCAATATACTTTTCGTGATTGTCTTTTAGAAAGAGGGTTAAAAAAGTCTGCGTATTGGGTTGTTTAAAAAGAATGTTTTGGAAGGAATCTCCAAATTTTTTGAGGGTATGCTTTTTTAGTTGTTCGCATTTTATATTAAAATCGCTTACAGACTGGTTCGATTTATTTTGCAGAAGTAGAACACCGGCCATTATAACCGCCCGATCTTTTTGAGGGCTTTGTATTTCACCGTGTACATTTTTAGCGCATTAAAAACAGTGTCTTGCTTTGTAAAAATCTGCGCGTAGGTATTAAAAATTTCCCTGCCTGTTAATTGGTACATCATTTTTAACTGATTGATGTGCAACCTTTGGTAGGCGATGGTTGCCGGGTCAATTTTAGGGTGCCAGTCTGCCTCGCATAAATTATAACGCGACCAATAACCCATGTTGTACTCCGGCAAAACTTTCTCCAGGGTTTCCAAGCCTTCTTCAAAAAGTTTTTTGGCAAGATTGTTTTGTGGGAAAACCCGTGTAAACTCATGCAGGCCACACAGGGCAAAAATATTACCGTTCAAGACCATGGTTGGCTCGGTTGATGTGTACTCTTCGTAATATGGCCCCCATTTTGTGAATGATGTGACGCCGCCTTCACTTACGGGAATTGTGAAAGGGGTCAGCGCTTTTTCGGCCATTTCCGCAAAATCCTTGTTGTCTGTTAATTGATAGCCACGCAGTAAAATGGAAATCCCCCGGCTTTGCGAAAAGGCTGATTGCCAGGGCCCTGGATTTTTATATTGCGGCAGGGAAACGTCGGTCATCCAACGTGCGCCTAATTGTTCTGAAACCTCTGCGTTATTAAAAAACCAATCGGCAAAATTAAGGAAACGTTTCTTGTCCTCCTCGCTTTCGGTTTTTAGGTAAGTATGAAAAATGGCCAGACCCATTTGGCCGATGGAAATGGGGAAATAGACGTAATCTTTGTCGGTCACGTCGATATAAGTTTTATTGATGGGAATGCCGTTTTTATCAAATTTCTTTATCAATGCCTGGTCTTTTCCAACAGAAAGCCGCGCTTCCTCAAAGATAAAATAATATTCCGTCAGCTCCGGGCTGTTTAAATCGGAAGGTATTTTATAGCGCTCCTTCAGACTTTTTAAGTCGGTGTAAAATTTTTCCAGCATAAACATTTTTTTTTTCAAGCTCACAGGTTTATTTCCTTTTTCAATACGGGTATTTTTATAATAGGTATCTGTCTTTAAACTAATATTTATTACATTCTGCCATGCTGATTTGTTTTTTATGAAGCATCCCACTTTTTTAAGGCAGTATACTGTCAGGGAGTCTTCCCGCTACACCTGGATTTATCTCAAACGAGTGTGTTAAAAATACCCGCCAGTTTTTGTGTAAGCTGCTGGCGTTCAAATTTGTTGATAATCTTTTTGTAGAAATCAATCTTTTTACCGTTTAAAAAATCCTGATATGCCTGAATAACAAATTTGGATGGGTTTGCTTTTTTATCAATAATTTCACCAAGGTTTGCTTCTATTAAAATCCGGGCCGCTTCGCCATCGGGCAGACCGATGCCCAAAATGGGTGTTTCGGCGGCTAAATATTCAAAAAGTTTTCCCGGTAAATGGCCTTGGTAATTCCCTTTGTCTTCCATAAATAAAAACAAAAGATTACTCTCCTGCATCAACTGGACCGCCTTGGAATGTGAGAGATAATCATAAAATTTAAGGATTCCAAATTTACTAAAAAGTTTGGAAATTTCATCTTTTATATTGGGGGCAATTTGTCCGGCAAATCCCAGTTCTACATTTTCAACAGGTATTTTTTTTGTTCAAACAACGATTGCAAATTCTCAAAAAAAGAGCGATAATAACGATTTGGGTTCAATCCGCCGATATAGGTCATTTTAAATTTATCGGATTTATTTTTGTTGGGTATGAAATCCGCTGCATCAAAACCGTTGTGTACAATTTTAATTTTTTCAGGGTCGTCACATTCCAATAATTTTGCAAAATGATCGCTTACACAGGTTGCTCGTGTGCAATTTTGTAAAACCAATTGCTCCAGTTTCAGGTCCTTTTCCTGTGTGCGCTTACTCCGGTTTTCCCCATAATAATGGATTTTTGTCCAGGGGTCACGGAAATCGGCCACCCAGGGCAGACCGCTTATTTTTGCCAAATCATGCGCGATTAAATGGGTTGTGGGCGGTGGGGACGAGCTGAAAATCAAATCTGGGTTCAAATCGTTGATAATTTTTTTTCCGGCCCTTACACCAAAACCCCGCCAATATTTTTTTGCATCCGGGATAAAATAATTTAGCCGGATATTGTGGGCCATCCTTTTTTTCCAGTTCAGGTTTTCGGCAGCCAAAACTCCAACGGGCGTTGTGCTCCCCGTTTTTGTCCCGGAAAATATTTTGTATAATGTATCGGGTTCCGGGCAGGTAGACCGAAAAACTTTAAGGTATTCCGGAATATCATTTTCTAAGGAAGGGTCAAGCGCTGTATAAGTCCCTTTGGAAACGGTTAGTATGATGGGCTCCCAACCCATTTCCGGCAGGTATTTTGCAAATTTTAAAATGCGCTGCACGCCGGGGCCACCTGCGGGAGGCCAGTAGTAAGTTACGATCAGGACTTTTTTCATTACTGTTTAATAGTTATTAGGTTTAATTTCTTTTCAATAAAACCAAAGTCCTTATCATTATGGAGCAGTGGGATTTTATTTTCGATGCAAAAAGTTGCTATAAACATATCATTTGTCTTGCGAATGCTGATGCCTGCCTTTCTTAAAACGCGAAAATTTATGGCTGTTTTCAATGCAAATTCCTTCCCGGAAAAAGAGAGAAAGGGAAGGTTGTCGAGAGCAGATTGTGCAAGATAAAAATCCGTGTCCTTTTTAAATCCTTGCAAAATTTCAGTATAAATAATATCACACATTATTACTTGGTCTTTTAGAAGGAATTTATCCAACATATCTGATTGCCATAAAATATTTTGGTTTAAATAATCGATCCAAACAGATGTGTCGACTAAAATCATTACTCTCTCCGCATTTCATCCAGGTCACCATCCCACCTAAGTTTTCCACGAAGTTGACGGATTGATGCTTGTTTTGATAGTTGGATATAAGTTTTTAATCCTTCTTCGACAGCTTCCTTTTTGGTTTTGAAGCCCCCAAGTTTTAAGGCCTCTTTCATCAATTTATCGTCAATTACGATATTTGTGCGCATATTGCCTCCGATGTGTATGACATATAGAATATATACACATCAGGCCTGTTTTTCAAGTAAGGTTTTTTTGTTGTTTAAAAACATGGTAACCAAGGATGAAATAATCACTAGATATAAAAGGCTAAGTGAGCCTGTTGCATAAAGCACCGTGTTGCGATACGAGTCCGGCTCAAAATTAAGTTCCACGGTATGGTCGCCCGCAGGAATAATAATTGATTGAATGGCGTGGTCTGTTTTATAAACTTTTTCCACTTGCTTCCCATCCAGCAAAACTTTCCAACCCGGTGGATAATAAATTTCTGAAATAACAAAAAGCGCTTGTTTGTTTGTATAAACTTTAAAGGCTGTTTTATTCGGGTTGTTTTACAGGACGGTTACGGCGCTGCTATCGGGCATTTCAATTTTTGCAGATAAATCTGTTTCCAGGATGACGATGCTGTCTGCTTTAAAAGCAGGATTGTTTAATTCCCGCAGGCGTTCAAACTCGTCCTCGATTTTTTTATATGCCCCAACAAAAAAGCCGCGCTTAAGGGCATCTTTATATAAATATGTGTTCAATCCATGCCGTTTATTCTGATTAATCAGTTGCAGGTCCGGGGCGTTTAACGGACGTGAGCTTATCAGGTATTTGACGTTTAAAACCTGCATAATATTACGGTTGGCAAATCCGCCGCCCTTTAAATTATTTTGCACAAACTCCTCTATGGTGAACATTTTGATCGGGGTGTAACCACTTATGGACTGATGATAATAAGCCCAGCGGTTATTGCCAAATTGCTCGCCAAGCGGGTAGACGCGGTACAGCGATTTATCCTTTAAAATGGCCTGATCGGTTTCGGTGATACTAAAATAACTCTTCTCGATTTTCTTAATATTAATGTATTTTTTATCCACCCTGTTTTGGATATTTACCAAATCAATAATCCCGATGGAAACCAAAAGTATGGCCAGGGCGATGAACGGTATTTTTTGTTTTAGATAAACGATGATTGCCAGGGAAGACATGGCGATTAATGCCAGATAGCGCAGCATATCGCCGTTAAACATTTCTTGCCGGATTGTTTTAATGGCGGCCATGGTTTGTGCATCGTAGGGTTCCCCGGCCTTGGCAAAAGAGAATCCCTGCCCGGCCAGCCAAAGGATAATGCCCAACCCGAAAAAAGAGCCTAAAATAATAAGCAATGCCCGGTTCTCTTTGAACCCGCCCTTAATGTTTTTTAGCGCGGTTAAACCAAAACCGGCTAAAATGGCCATAATAAAAAAGGTTACGGTCACGCTCATCATTGGCGCGCGGAATTTATTGAAGAATGGGACGTAATGGTAAAAAATCGAATAAAACCATTCGGCATGCCGGCCAAATGAAAGTAATGTTAAAAATCCGGCAAAGAGTGCCAGGCTTATTACCAGTTTGTTTTTTCGGTTATAAAATAGACCGATCATTGCCAACAGGAGGGTGATTGCCCCCATATATTCGTAACTTTGCGTAAAAGGCATCTCGCCCCAGTAGCCGGGAATTTCCCGCCCCTTTAATTGTTTGATGGCATCGCCTGTATATACTTCGCGGCTCATTCCACCATAAAAATGAGGCACGACCCAGGTTAAAATCTCACTGGGCGTGGTAGACCATTGGGTGGCATACTGCATGGAAACACCATCGGATTTTGCTACACTTTTTGTGGCGTCCGGGTTGGCCAGGTTGATGGTAGTTTTGCCCCGCTTGGACCATGGTAAATATTCCTTTGCCAAAAATAATGGTTGCGAAGCGGTCATAATCGCCAGGGTAACCGCGGCAATTATCAGAACCGTTGAGCGGGCAAACCGTGCATAGTTTTTTGCCATTAAATCGTGCAGGATTGGATAAATGCCGATGGCGAAAATAAGCAGGCCGGAATAAAAAACAATCTGGTAGTGCTGGGTTCGGATTTGCGTACCAAATGCCAGGGCAAAAAGGGCGGCGCCAAGCAAGGTCCGTTTATCCAGAAAATAAAGGAAAGTGTAGCTTATCCAGGGCAATAGAAGCAGGGCACGCAGCTTTGTGTTGTGCCCTTCCAAATAAAGGGACTTATAGTGCGGCATGAGTATGAATAAAATAGCACCGGCAAAGCTGATTATGGGCGACATTTTTAGATAGCGCAAAAGCAGGTATGCTCCAATCCCGCCAAATAAATAATAGATAAAAATATTATTAAAAATACGTCCAAGCCAGTTAAGGGCCGAATCTACGGAAAAAGTAACGGCCGGAATCCGTTGATAACGGGGCATACCTGCAAAAACATTGGGGTTCCATAAAGCTTTTTCACCGCTCTCTTTTGTCCACTCCGCCACTTTATGGTTTGTGCCAATCGAAGCAAGCACATCCACACCTTGTGGCGAAAGCCCATCGATAACCATTGGTTTTAAGAGAAAGACAAGAATGGCTGTAATAAGCGCCAGAAAAATATAATCCTGGGTTCGGTGGTTTAGCTTAGTGGGTTTGCCTGAGGACGGATTTACCGCAGGTTTATCTATGCGGGTGCGTTTTATTTTTTTTGCCATGGGTTTTCCCGTATTAAATAATTATATGATTTTATCAACAAGATAAAATAAGGATATTGCGGTTAATTTTTATAAGTTTTATGTAAAACGTATTCAAATCGGAACTTCAAGTTCCGATTTGAATACGTTTATTTGTAATAATTTTTCTTAAACCCGGTTTTTTCGCCTTTTTTAAAAATGACCCGGCGGGTAAAATTATAGATAAATCCCAGGCCGTAACCTAAAATTTGGGCCGGCATAACCAAAGGTAACCATAAGGCCGGTGCGATCGACTTATACATGAAAATGGAATCAATCATTGAAAAAATTAAGATGAATAACCCGAGAATGATACCCCAGGAAAAAACGGAAACAAAGCTGTCAAAAAAAAGGGGCAACAAGAAAAAGAGAAAGATGAAAATGGTGGCAAATGCCGGTGCGGCGTGCAGTAGTTCCAGCATGCCTTTATCGAGTTTATAAAGATTGATCCGTGCTACGCCCCAATTAAAAACTTGCTTATAAAACCTTTTTAAGTTGGTACGCCGTTTGTGATAAACCGGCGCATTATCCACAAACACCACCTTTGCCCCGCTTTGGATTATACGGTGGCTGAATTCAATATCCTGGCCATGGCGTAAGGAGCCAAATCCGCCAATCTTTTTCCATAAGTTTTTGCTGAGCCCCATATTAAAAGAACGTGGATAAAACTTGGCCAGCTTTTTCCCCTTTTTGCCACGCAGTCCGCCGGTTGTTATAAACGATGTCATGGAATAGTTGATCGCTTTTAACAACGCAGGGAAGTCATCCCGAAAAGTATCGGGACCGCCGAATGCATCGGCCTTTTCATTTTCGATTGCGGTGGAAATATTTGTGAGCCAGTCTTTCGGCATGGTCACATCAGAATCTACAAATATAAAAAAACAGCCGTTGGCTTTTTGCATGGCATGGTTGCGTGCCGCGCCGGGGCCTTTGTTTTCCTGCTGTAAATAAACCAGCAAAAAATCTTTTTTTTCTAAAAAGGTTTTGATCAACTCTGGGGTTTCATCTGTAGAACCGTCATCGGAGACGATTATTTCAAAATCGTTGCGGGGAGAATCGAGCAAGGCCAGGGAGTTTAAAAGTTCTTTAAGTTCATCGGCACGGTTAAATGTGGGGATGATTATTGAGAATGTGGGATTTGTCTGGTTGGCCATTTTAATATTTCGGTCATTCCGACTGTATTAATCGATTTTATTTTTTATGGTGTAGTTTATGGACTTGCTGTCCTGGGTATTGATGAGCATTTCGCCAATTAAACCAATCGAGAAAAACTGAACGCCGACAATGATAAGAAGGACGCCCAAGAAGAACAAAGGCCTGTGTCCAATCCCGTAGCCCTGAAACCATAAAACAGATAGATAGGCTAAAATTAAAAGTCCCAAAAGTGAGGAACCTAAGCCCATAAACCCAAACAGGTGCAATGGTTTTGACGAAAACGTGTGATGAACAAAACGGTAAGCAGATCAAAAAAGCCGTTAAAAAAACGCTTTAAACCAAACTTGGAATAGCCGTGTTTACGTGCATGGTGCGTCACGACCAACTCGTCAACTTTAAAGCCCATCCAATGTGCCAGAACAGGCAAATAACGGTGCAGCTCGCCATAAACCGGGATGGCTTTTATTACCTCACGGCGATAGGCTTTTAAGCCACAATTAAAATCATGGATTTTTATACCGGTAAGCTGCCGTGTAAAAAAATTAAAAAATTTGGAAGGGATGGTTTTGCCAATCGGGTCATTCCGTTTTTGTTTCCAGCCGGAGACGAGGTCGTTGCCTTTTTCGATTTCATTGATCAAACGTGGAATTTCTGCCGGGTCGTCCTGCAAATCGGCATCCATGGTAATTACGATTTCACCCGTTGCGGTTTTAAAGCCTTCGGAAAGGGCGGCGCTTTTTCCGAAATTGCGGTTGAACTGGATAATATGAATTTCGGGATGATCGGCCTTAAGCGCTTTTAATACTTCAATAGAGTCATCCGTACTGCCATCGTCAATGAAAACGAGTTCAAATTTTTTGTTGATTGCTTTAAGCTCTTTGGTAATGCGCTCAGTTAGTTCTGTCAGCGATTCCGCCTCGTTTAGAAGCGGTATAACAATTGAAACATCCATAGGTTAGTTCTTTAAGTTTTGTTAGAAATGGTTTGGATAAGTAAAATTAGCCTATAAGGTTAAATCAATCTGGATGGCAGAATCCGAAACTTTTATTTTGTACGATTTGGCATCGATCGGTCTGTTGAGTTCTAATTGTGTGATTATTATCGAAAACCCTTGTTTCTCATCTGGCCGGACAAAATTTACGAGATGCGGGAACAGAATGCCATTAACTTCTCGCCAATTATCATATTCTTTTACAAATGCAACCTGGCCGTCATTAAGGTACTCGATACGGGAGATCATTAAATTTTCGGGTTCAAACCAGATATGATAATTGTATTTTCCGTTGGCGGCTTCCAGGTAATATTTCCCGTCACGGATTTCAAAAAGGGTTTTTTCGAGGACATCAAAAGGATCGCGGGCAATAAATACGTCTTTCATTTGGCCGATCTCCAATGGGAATTGCAAAAAATTGCGTCCCTCAAAATCCTCTTTGGCGCCTTTCATAAACTGGTCCATCACCTGGTTGTAAAAAACAAAACGTCGCTTCGATATAAATACTTTGCCAAGGTGCATACCAAACGGCCCGGTCACTGTAACCAGCATACTGTCGGGCTGGTCAACCAAAACGGAGGCATTGAAATTGCCGGAATATTGTGGTGTGTCCAAAGTCATCCTCAACTCCGCAGAAAGCGATTGAAGCGAGGCTTGCCATTGGGCATGGTGTTGAAGAAGTAACTGATAGCTGGTTTTTTCAAGATCAGGTTTTACTGTATTTTTTAAAGCCGTACAACTTTGGCCCAGAACAAAAACAATCAAAACGGATAAGAGTTTTTTTAACATTTTTTAATAATTACTTTTTTTAATGATTTTAACGATCAAAGATTGGCAATTTTTTCTTTTACTGTAGGATTGTCCGGTTTAAGTTCGATGGCTTTTTCCCAATTTTTACGGGCATTGCTGTAATCACCAAGCTTATAATATACATCACCGAGATGATCCAGTACAATAGGTGAATTGGGACGCAAACGGATTGATTGTAAAATATAATCCCGCGCTTCTTCGTATTTGTGCAGCTTAAATAAAATCCAGCCAATTGTATCGAGGTATGAGCTGTTTTCCGGCGCAAGTTCCAACGATTTCCTGGACATTTCAAGCGATACTTCCAGGCGTAACCCGCGCTCAGAAAGGCTGTAAGCATAATTATTGAGCAGCAAAGCATTATTGGGCAAGAGTTTTAAACCCTTTTCATAAACACTGTCACTTTGCGCGAACATGTCCAGTTCTTCCAGTACGACCGGCAGTGAGCTTAGGGCATTGATATTTCGCGGATCACGGACGAGGGCTTTTTGGAAAGGCTCTATTGCTTCGGCGAATTTCTCTTGTCTTTGCAGGGTAATGCCAAGCCACGACCATAATGCGGCGTCCTTTTGCAAATAGGTAACAGCCTTTTTAAATGTTTTTTCGGCATTGACCAGATCGCCCATATCCGAATAGGTGAAGCCTAAAAAGAGCCAGCCAAAACGGTTGTTCCTATTCTTTTCGATAACCTTGTTAAAGTAGCGGATGGCTGCCGGATAGTCTTTTTCTTCTAATGCGACGCGACCAAGCAGGTCATAAACACCCCAGGGGTTCACTTTATTGTTTTCGATTGGGGTCAACAGCTCTTTGGTCTTATCGGTTTTTTTTAAAAAATAGAATGATTCCGCCATTGAAAGACGGGCAATAATATTTTTTTCATCCTTGGCAAGTAAAGGCGTATAAATATCGATTACTTTTTGATACTGGTTTGTTGTCCTGTAAAGAAAAGCCAGGTTTTCGATAATGTCTTTATCCGCAGGGGCATATTTTAAGGCTGTTTCATAACTGTTGATTGCTTCTTTTCGTTTTTTCAGGGCCTCCAGAAGTCGGGCTTTATAATAGTGGCTTTCGGCATCGGTCGAGTCGATGTCTAAAATCATGTTTGTATATTGAAGTGCTTTGGGAAAATCTTTTTGCTTTTCATAAACCTCGGCAATATACATAAGGATGGTTTTGTTCTTCCCATACAGGCCAAGCATGTTTTCGTATAGTTTGGCTTTTTCTACGGGTTGCTTTGTTCTTTCGTAGAGGAAAAATAAAAAATTACGGGCCGTATCATCAAACGGGTCCAGCTTTAAAATAGTTTTATATGCCTCGATGGCCTGGTGGTCCTTGCGTTGCCTTAAATATATCTCACCTAAAAGGCGGTAACTCTCGATATTATTCGGGTTAAGCTTTTTTGCCTTGTTCAGGTGATAAATGGCCGGTTCCACTTCACTTAATTTAATATAGTTTTCCGCAAGGCTGTTATGGATAGTTGCAGAAGTTGTATCAAAAATAAGCGCTTTGTGAAATTGAACAAGCGCTTCGCTAAAGCGTTCTTCCGATTGTAAAAAGACACCTTTTAAAAAGTACTCGCGTGCTTTAAGTGAAACCTTGCTTTGCTGTTTAGGACTTGAATGGACAAGTTTACTGCCGGCTGAGCAGGCTAAGAGCAGGGAAGAGAGAATTAAAATTTTAAAGTATTGTTTTTTCATAAGAGGCGTAAATTTAGATTATTCTTTGGATTTTAACAAACTTAATAGTGTGTTTTAGGTTTATTCCATAAGTATTTTGCAAATACATGTTCCGAAGTAGATTGGTTGCTTTGACTATAGGTTTTGGTTAGCTTTTGAAATTAAAACCCAAACAAATAATTTTCAGTTTAAATAGATTTAATTAAAAAAGTTCCTGAGGCTATGAAAAGAAAAAAACGCGGACATCCAACATCGACCAATATAAATCCTACAAAAAACAGAACGGCAACTTCTACACAATTTAAACCTAAAATGAACGGCGGGCTAAAAAAATCAACCTGGGTGTACTTGTCTGTTTTTTTAACTTTTCTACTGTTTATCCTGATTGTTTTTCTCTCAATAAAAGATGATCTGCAATCCTTTGAAAAACTGGAGCGTATCGACCCGGCCATTGCAACGCAGGTATATTCTGCCGATGGCGAGCGCCTTCATTCGTTTTTTACCACAAACCGTGCGTATACTCCGTTCGAAAATATTCCAAAGCATGTTATTGATGCGCTGCTCTCAACTGAGGACAGGGCTTTTTATGATCATTGGGGGATCGATTCCAAAGGCTTGGCCCGGGCCGTTTTTAACCTGATCCGATATGGCGGAATACATGGTGGTGGCAGCACAATTACCATGCAGCTTTCACGCAACCTCTATTTTGGTTATGAGAGGACCCCAACCCGCAAACTAAAAGAGATGATTACTTCCATCCAGCTTGAAAAAACATATAGCAAAAATGAAATCCTGGAAATGTATTTTAATATCAACTCCTTTGGAAACCATGCCGTAGGGATTCAATCGGCTGCAAAAAGATATTTTGACAAAGATATTGGTCAGCTTACCATCCCCGAAGCAGCAATGCTGGTCGGTGTTTTAAAAGGACCATCACTCTATTCACCCATCCGGCACCCGGAACGGGCACTCAAGCGGCGCAATATTGTATTAAGCATGATGATGGACAACAATAAAATTACACGCGCCCAGTTTGACAGCTTAAAACAAACAGATCTAAACCTAAAACTAAACGATCCCAATAAAATGCAGGATGCGCCCTATTTTGTGGAATATATCCGCCGCCAGCTTAACCGCTTGCAAGATTCGCTGGATGTAAATATTTATGAAGACGGGCTCAAAGTTTATACCTCACTCAATACGAAATTTCAATTTTATATGGAGAAATCTATTGAAAAAAATATTGATGCGATTCAGGAACGTGTTAGCAACCAGAAGGCTTTTGCCGAATTAAAAGAAACCTTAAGTGACTCTGCCTTTAAAGAAATGACCGAAGTCCAACTGGCTTTTGTTGCCATAAACCCCCATAATGGGCAGATTTTGGCAATGGTAGGCGGACGTAATTTTGACAAATCAAAATTTAACCGGGTGACCCAGGCAAAACGGCAACCGGGCTCCGCTTTTAAGCCCTTTTTATATACCGCCGCAATTGATAATGGGTACTCGCCGGCTTACCGTCTGCTCAATCAACCCACTGTTGAAATAAACGCTGATGGCAGCCGTTGGACGCCGGAAAATTATGGTAAATCGGTGGGCGGGCTTACCACCTTACGTATGGCCATGAAGAAATCTTTAAACCTGGTGGCCGTGAGGCTGATCAACGAAATAAATCCCCGGACTGTAAAAAAGTACGCCCAGGCCATGGGCATTACCACACAAATACGGCCATTCTCTTCACTGGCGCTAGGTACCTCTGAGGTGATCCCACTTGAGCTGATTTCGGCTTATGGTACATTTGCCAACAACGGCCTGCATGTAAAGCCTATCTCCATTGTAAAAATCGAGGACAAAAATGGTTCGGTGATTTATCAAAACCTACCTGAACCGCAAGAAGTGCTTTCACCCGAAACCACACATATTGTGCGTAATATGATGCAGGATGTTATGGACCATGGAACGGGCGGGCCGGTGCGCTGGAAATACAAGTTTTATGAACCGGCCGGCGGCAAAACGGGCACAACAAACAGTTTTACCGATGCCTGGTTTGTGGGTTATACACCAGATATCGTTGCTGGGATCTGGGTTGGAATGGATGACCAGAAGCAGACCCTGGGCCGGGGGATGGCCGGTGGTGTTGCAGCTTTGCCGTTTTGGGCCACATTTATGAAGTCGGTTTACGACAGCATCAGTTTTAATAAATCCAAATTTATTGATTCTCCCGGTGTGTTTGAGGTAGAGATTTGTCTTGATACACAAAAGCTTGCAACAGCCTACTGCCCCAATACTGTTACCGATTTATTCACGGCAAAAAACAAACCGCATGAAACCTGTGATGTGCACACAGGCTACGATTCTGCTAAGAAAAAACACAGGAGAAGGTTCTAAGTTCTTCCAGGACAGACCAGAATAAATGACACCATGTGGGGCAACTATTTATTAAAGAATAAATATAATAATTTAGTTTCACCTAGACTAGGTGGACGTATCGTTCGCAGAAAAGTCAGACACAAGATAACTATAAAATCTGTGAACTTTGTGCCTTTACATTGAATTATCTATTCAGTTTTTATCCATTAAAATAAAAAAATGCCTACGATTTGTGGATGTGATCCCAGATTCCTGGGATTTACAACCTAAGTACGACTTTTGGTTTTTTCTAGAAAGAGGAAGATGCCCATCATTTTGTCAGAGGATTCTTCACCAGAAAGCGATTCAGAATGACAACTCCGTAAGACCTTAGAGATAGACACTAATTAACGTAGCCACACCTGCGGGTTGTAGGTGTTCTTGCCACCATAAATTTCAAAATGCAGCTTTGAGCCGGCCAGCGAACCCGAATTACCTACCTGTGCGATAATCTGGTTGGTCTCGACCACATCATTTTTACGCACATAAATCTCGCCAAGATAGGAATAAACCGTATAATAACCGTTGCCATGATCGATGATAATTGTATTACCGTAGCCGCCCAAATAAGTAATCATGCGGACAACCCCGGTAAATACACTTTTAACAGGCGTGCCAATTTTGGCCTGGATTTCGATGCCGGAATTATTGATTGATGTTTTTGAAACCGGGTCATACTGCTTGCCAAACTTGTTAACAATTTTCCCCTTGACTGGCCAGGGTAGTTTCCCTCGTCCCTTTTTAAAATTTTCAAAGTCGATGGTCACAAACTCTTCTGTTGAGACCGGGCTTTTTTGTGCTTTGCGTGTCCGTTCTAAAACAGCGATTAAGGAGGTAAGTTTTGCCTGTTCCTGTTTTTTGATTTTAATTTGTGTATTATAAAACGACTGGTCTTTTTTGATGCGCTTTAGCAGGCTGTTTTTTTTATCCAGGCTGGCATGATAGTTTTGTTCTTCTTTTTGTTTTTCACGGATGCTGCGGTTTTTAGCGTCAATATCATCGGCAAGTTGTGCCTGGATGCGTTCAATATTTTTTTGTTTATCATTAATCGAAGCGATGGTTTTTTCATCGTACTCGGCTATCATTTTTAAATAGCGGAAACGGATAAAAGCCTGGTTAAAGGAATTTGAGGTAAGCAAAAGCGCCAGATTTTTAATTTTGCCATATTTGTACATATAAACCAGCCGCTCGGCATATAGTTTTTTTAATTTTTTTAATTTTGCCTTTGTCTCTGCCAATTTTACGCGATTGTTTTTTGCGCGCTTTTCAAGAATGCGCTGCTCACGTACCATCAAGCCCTTGGCGTGGGCAATTAAAGAAATCTCTTTATCCAGCAAGCTGATTTGTTTGTTTACCGAGAGGGCATCTTTTTGAGATTTTGAAAGCTGCTTTTTAAGGTCTGAGAGCTCACTTTTGATTTTACTGAGGCGGTTGCGATTGTTTTTAAGCTCACGGTCCGTATTGTCTTGCGCGGCGGCTAAGCAGGTTA
This sequence comes from Calditrichota bacterium, assembly GCA_024277115.1. Classification (GTDB taxonomy): domain Bacteria; phylum Calditrichota; class Calditrichia; order Calditrichales; family J004; genus JABFGF01. Next base: position 1,092 of record JAJRVW010000220.1, on the reverse strand, counting down.
AGAGTATAAAAAACAGGGCTATTTTAAAACGCATAATTAAATCCTAATGCATGGCTAACATTTATAATAGGATGAATATCAATGGCATATTTAATACTGTAGCCTTCGGTCCTATATTCTAAACCTGCAGAAAAGCTGTTAATGTTTTCCCGGAAACCTAACAACATATTTATGCCATTTATAACCGTAATCCGTGCGGCCATCCGGTACTCAAAATCAAAAAAATCCTCTTTGTAAACATCAAACAAAAGCTCAACTTGGTTGATGGGCGCATACATAATACCCAGTGTGCCGGAGAGTGGGATAGTTTCTTTTGCCGACCCGATTTGCGGCTCGTTAAAATTGTTGACAACCATCGCGATATTGAGCTGTGGGCTGATTGAGTATAAAAGGGAAAGTGACAATCCAACAGTAAACGAGCTGTTATAATTTTTTATTTCAAGAAAATAGATTGAAGAGCCCGCCCCAATGATGAGGTCATCATTTATTTTATACGCAGAAGCTACGACCAGCTCGGTTTCCGAATAGAGCTTGTTTCCGAAGCGGGAAATTCCGATCCCGATCGGCCAACTATTTATGGAAAAACGTGTATGCAGGCTAATCTGGTTTAATTCCCTTAAACCAAAATAGTTTTGGTAAAAAAGCCCAACCGATTCTTTCTCTTTGCCAACCAGCGCCGGATTTATAAAAGAGCTAAACGACGTATTAAACGAGGCGCTCCCGGCAAGGGATAAACCAATTTGTGAAGCGCCGGTCCCTTTTCGCTCAAATGCGGCAAAAAGAGTGGAAACGCTGAAAAAAATTAGCAGGATTAAAAAGAACGGATGTTGAGGTTTCATCGGCAATTGCTTTTTAAAAGAATACTATTATCAAGTTAGTAAAAAACAATCATATAAAGAAAGGAACAAAAATAATATTGTCCCGTCTAAGAATAAACCAAAGGCAAGGACCTCCTGAAGCGTCCTGAAAAAGGTTGACTGTTTTTAACGCTTTTTAATGTGTTTTTTACATTAAAAAGGGCTGTTCTTGTTCTTGTTTTTCAGCAGCGCTGCTGAAATTTTTTTTCGGGTAATACGCCTTCCATTTTCGCTG
>JAJRVW010000219.1 GCA_024277115.1 Calditrichota bacterium | reverse complement strand
CGAAAATGGAAGGCGTATTACCCGAAAAAAAATTTCAGCAGCGCTGCTGAAAAACAAGAACAAGAACAGCCCTTTTTAATGTAAAAAACACATTAAAAAGCGTTAAAAACAGTCAACCTTTTTCAGGACGCTTCAGACGATGTGGTAATATTTAGGCGGCGGAAAAAAATGCTGCTGGAAATTGTAAGGTTCTCAAAAGTTGTTTCGCCTGAAAACTGAGCGCTATCAAAGGAGGCATCTTTGGTAAAATAAATGGCGGAAAAAACGGCATCACCGGAAAAATGTGTTTGATGAAACTCGGCTTCATCATCAAAATGGAGGTTTTTAAACTGGGCATCCTCCAAAAATTTTGTTTTGTTAAAAAGCGTTTTTTTAGAAAAATGGGATTCAATAAATTCAGCGTTATTGTAAAACTGCGCCGAACCAAAATTAGCGCCTTCAAAAAAATCGGTATTATGGAACAAGGAACGCGAAGAAAACTGCGCAAAGAGAAAATCGGCATCGCCTAAAAAACAAGCTTTATTGAACGCGACAATCCTGAAAAAGCGGGCTTTGTTAAAAACAGCTAATCGCGAAAACCGGGCCGAACGGAAATCGGCATAACCCAAAAAACGGGTATCACGGAAATCGGCATAACCGGAAAATTGGATACCGGCAAATTTCACGTTGCCATTAAAATGGGCATCCCGAAACTTGGCATTGCCCTTAAATGTAACTTCTTCATCTTTAAGGAAAATTATCTCACCCGGAAAAACATATCCCCTAAAATTGTAATCCCTTCTTTTAATCTGGGCAAAAATCAGCTTATTAAAAACATCAACGCCAATTCCTTTTTTTTCTTTTGGGGCATGAAAAAGACAATGCTCTTCGTCGTACATGGAATTAACGGATTTTTCGCAGTTCGAGTAGGCACAAATTCTCAGCTTTCCTGTCATCAATCTCTCCATTCCTTGGATATGTTTATAACCTAAGGAAAAAACCTCTTAAATTCTTGGTAATAATTTGGGTAGGAAAAAACAAAATCGACTTTATATAAAAAAAATGAAGCTATGGGAAGAAATAAATTTTGGGGTAATTCCGGGCAACCTACTTTAAATAACCGCCCGGATTTTAAATCCGGGCGGTTGGTAAAATAAACCTTAGACTTTTCGGCCCAACCAGGCACGCATCATCCAATGATCTTTTTCCTGATCATTGATCAGGCGGGTCATTAAATCGGCTGTTCCGTCATCCGTATTTTCATTGGCAAGTTCCAGGATATTCCGTTCTACCTTTAAAAGTGTCGAAAGGTTTTCGATAATCACCTTCACGGCTGTGCTATCATCGGTTACATTTTTTGAGCTTGAAATTTTGGAATTTTTTATAAAATCTTCCAAAGTATGTAAAGGTGTCGCTTCCAAAATTAAAATACGCTCCGCGATATCATCTACTTCGATGGCAGCCCGTGTGTATAAAAGTTCAAATTTTTCGTGTAACTGAAAAAAATGAGCGCCTCGAATATTCCAGTGCAAAGCACGCAGGTTTTGATAGTAAACTGTAAAGTTGGCTAATAAACCGTTTAACTCTTTTTCTACGTTTTGTGTATAATCTTTGGATAAACCGATAGATGTTGTTTGCATTTTTCTCTCCATATTATTGTTGTTTTTTTTACAAGGAGAGAATACATTAAATTATTATATAAATCCAATTGATAATAATTATACATCTATTACTTTTCCCTATATGACACTTCAGCAACTTCAGTACATCGTCACACTTAGCAAAGAAAAGAACTTTGTATCCGCCGCACAAAAATGTTTTGTTACCCAACCGGCTTTAACAACCCAGGTAAAAAAACTTGAAGATGAACTGGGTATTATTATTTTTGACCGTTCCAAAAAACCTGTCATCCCCACCGAAATCGGGCAGATAATAATTGAACAAGCAAAAACTATTTTACGGGAAAGTAAAAAGATACCGGACTTGATCAAAGAGTACCGGGAAGATTTAAGCGGTGAATTGCGCATAGGGATTTTACCGACAATCGGGCTATATCTTTTACCTCTTTTTATCAACTCATTCTTGAATAAATGCCCCTCTACCCAAGTACATGTTTCCGAACACGTTACCGAAGATATTATTACACAATTGCAAGACGGGAATATTGACGTGGGCATTATCGCTACGCCACTACCTTACGGGGATATAGTTGCTGTTCCAATTTACTATGAAGAAATGTTTGCTTATATTTCGCAAGGGCATCCATTGATCAAAAAAAGTATAATTTCCACAACCAATTTGCATAATGAAGACTTGTGGTTATTAAGTTCCGGGCATTGCTTTCGCAATCAGGTGGCAACCATTTGCAGAAGCAACCATAAATCGGAGCAGGAACAGTTTGTCTACGAAAGTAATTCCATAGAAGCCCTAAAACGGATCATGGCCACCAAGCAGGGTATTACCATAATCCCGGAGCTTGCCTTGGAGCAACCAGGAAAACAAAAGAACAATCAAATAAAAAAATTTACAGATATTATCCCAATTCGTGAGATTAGCCTGGTGGTAAACCGAGCTTATCTTAAAAAGAAATTAATTGAAAAGCTTAAAGAAGAAATCCAATCAGCCCTACCGGAACATATGCTCCATATCGGCGGACGGGATATTGTGGACCCATTTTAAAAGGAAGGCAATGCCTTATGAAATTCCCAGTAATTGACCTGCACTGCGACATGACTTATTATTTTGTTGAAAATAAAAATGCCGATGCCATGAACACCGAGGACATCGGAGTGGCCATTCCCCATCTGCAAAAAGGCAATGTAATGGCACAGGTGATGGCATTCTTTACACCAAGCGAACCCATCGAACACGGGGTGGCCATGCAGCAGGCCCATATTTTCAACAACCTTCTCAAAAAATTTCCTGATAATTTTAACACCGATCTGTCCGGCCCAAAAAAAGGAACAACAATCCTGGCCGCCATAGAAAATGCATCCGGGTTTTGCCATGAAGATGAAAAACTGGATGACGGATTGAAAGAACTGGATAAAATTATCGAGGTAACAGGCGGAATTTTTTATATTGGATTTATGCATTGGGGCGACAACCGTTTTGGGGGAGCTGCAGGAAGTGATACTGGGCTAAAAGAGGATGGCAAGGTCCTGTTGGACTATATTAATAATAAAAATATTGCCATCGATCTATCGCACGCCGGAGATGCCCTGGCCTACGATATATTTAACTACACAGATAGCAAAAGCCTGAACATACCAATCCTGGCCAGCCATTCCAATCACCGCTCCCTAAAAAACCACCCGCGCAACCTAACCGATGAACTTACCAAAGAACTTATAAAACGCGGGGGAATTATTGGACTCAACTTTATGAGCCCATACCTAGGCGATGATGACAAGCCCGATTCAATTTACGATCATGTGGAATATGGCCTCAAAATAGGTACCGAAGATTTTATGGGCATAGGCGCCGACTTCTTTTTTGATGATGAACGCACAGAGCAAATATATTACCCGAAATTCAATTCAGCATCCACATACCCTGTCCTTTTAGAGGAAATTGCCAGACGGTTTTCCAGAGAGATTGCCGAAAAAATTGCCTATAAAAATGCTTTAAAGTTTATCAAAAAAAACCGTGAAAAATAATTCCGGAAAATTAAAATTTTAAATTTTCACTTGAAGTTTGTAACAATTGCCATTATTTTGGAATTATTATTTACAAAAAAATAATTCCTCGCCCCCAATCCCCCATTCCTCGTTAGGCGAACTATGCCAAAATTTTGGGGGTGAGTTTTTCCATTCTTTTTCATAACTTACCTGTTCACTTTTCACAACTATAAAAACGGAGAAGCCATGAAGGCTAAAACTCATTGGACAATAATTTTTATTGCAATCACCTCAATTTCAATATTTGCACAGATTCCAAAAGTCCTTTCAAATATTCATTACACCAAGTCCGGAAAGTTATATATCAAAAATGGCCCGGAAAAATATTACGAGAAAGAACGTGATTCATCTGTAAACCTTAAACGCTTTACCGAGGGCATTACAGGAACTAAAACCGGCCTGGCCTTCGATTTTGGCAAGGGCCTCGAAGGAACGCTTTATTATGGGTTTATCCATTTTCATGATGCGAAACACCCTACACCGGTATTTTTTAAACGCACATCTTCCATCTCCAACGGAAAAGCTGATATTGCAATAAAAGATAACCTCTCCGGACACTACGATATGATCGGCTGGGAAAAAACCGGCAAAGGCACAATGGGCTACCGGATAATTAACACCAAGGGGAAAATGCTTTATGAGGGGATGATTTCTTTTAAAGGCACCGGGCCATTTAAAGTGGACGATACAATCATAAGTGGGCCGTTTGTAAACCTGGTCACCGATAAAAGCACTGTTATCTCTTTTGAAACAAACAACAAGATAATTGCCTCTGTTGTCGTTGATGGTAACAAATACTGTTCGTCCCAAAAATCGACCCATCACGAAATAAAAATCGACAACCTTCAACCAGCCAGGGAATATCAATACACCGTAAATTATGGTGAAAACCAGCAAAGCTACGCCTTTAAAACTGCTCCCCAAAAAGGAAGCCGCTCTGCTTTTACCTTTTCCTATGCAAGCGATTCACGTACCGGCCAGGGTGGTGGCGAACGCGATTTATTTGGAACAAATTTTTATGTGATGCGCAAAATCATGGCATTAAATTCATCCAAAGATATCGCATTTATGCAGTTTACAGGCGACATGATCAATGGTTATCTTTCAAACCGCAGCGTGATGGATTTGCAATATACAAACTGGAAAAAATCCATGGAACCCTATTTACATTATTTCCCGGTTTATGTGAACATGGGCAATCACGAAGCGTTTACACACTATTTTGACAACGGCCAAAAATGGGGGCTTTCCATCGATCGTTTTCCATATATATCAGAATCATCGGAAAAGGTGTTTGCCGACCATTTTGTAAACCCGACCAATGGGCCAGAAAGTGAAGACGGGGCCATTTATGATCCTGATCCTGAAAAGACAGACTTTCCATCATATTCGGAGAATGTCTTTTTTTATACATACGACAATATCGCTGTTGTTGCACTAAACTCAAATTACTGGTACACGCCTTCAACAAAAATGATACCGCAAATTAGCGGCAACCTGCATGGCTACATTATGGACAAACAAGTGGAATGGTTAAAAGCCACAATACAAAATTTAGAGCAGGATACAGGCATCGATCATATTTTCATTACAGAGCACACACCATTTTTTCCAAATGGCGGCCATAAAAGCGACGATATGTGGTATAACGGTGATAATAAGTTCCGGCCCTATGTTTCCGGTAAAGCAGTGAAGTATGGAATTATCGAACGCCGTGACCAACTGCTCGATATAATCGTAAACCAAAGCAAAAAAGTAGTTGCCATTTTAACCGGCGACGAACATAATTATTGCCGGCTCGAAGTAGGCCCAAATACTGAAATTTATCCCGATAATTACCCGGAAGAAAAAAAGATAAAACTTACAAGAACCATTTGGCAGATTAATAACGGGGCGGCCGGCGCACCCTATTATGCACAGCAGAAATTACCCTGGAGCCCTTTCTTAAAGGGGTTTACCACACAAAATGCCTTAGTGTTTTTTAATGTAGAGGGTAAAAAGATTCTTATGGAAACATACAACCCAGATACTTTGGACAAATATGATTCACTCGAGCTGCGCTAATGAAAAAAATTGAAATCGTTTTAAGGATTGGGGTTTTCGGGACTTTTCTTGGACACGGTATTTTTGCCTACATGCGTAAAGCAGAATGGCTAGCTTATTTAACGACGGTCGGTGTTCCACTAAAATCCGCACCGGATGTGCTGCACCTTATTGGCATGTTGGATATTTTAATTGCCTTTATCATTTTAATCCGTCCTGTAAAAGTTGTGATTTTGTGGGCTGTTTTTTGGGCATTCTCCACGGCACTTATCCGGCCATTTGCTGGTTTACCGATTTGGGACTTTGTAGAACGGGCGGCGAATTGGGCAGCGCCCCTGGCTTTATTAATATTAAAAGGCTGGCCAAAAAGATTTAAAGATTTATTTAGGGAATAAAATGACTATTGAAGAAAAAATGGAAGAAATAAGCGAGACCTTCGATTTTCTTGAGGGGCTTGAAAAAATGGAATACGTGGTGGACATGGCCAAAAAATCACCCGGGCTTACCGATGAGATGAAAAATGAATCTACTAAAATATTGGGATGTATGTCCGAGACTTGGGTAGTGGTGCAAGGTGACGCCAGCAGAGTTGAAATCCAGTCTGATTCTGAAGCCCAAATAGTAAAGGGGATGCTATATCTTTTAGGCGAAGCAATCAATGGCCATTCAAAAGAAGAAATACTTTCACTCGATGAACAAGAGGCGCTTAACAAATTAGGCCTCGGGGGTTCCATCACCAACAGAAGAATGAATGGTTTTGCCAGTGCAATTTTAAAAATCAAAGAAGAAACAAAAAAACTTTAAATACCTTCAAAACTGACACGGTCGGCCACATGTGCAGATAAATGTGCCATATACGCATAAAGCCTGTCATCACTCCAAAACCACTCCGACAGTACAAAACTCACCTAATCTACTGTTTTTTAATATCTTAAGATTGGTTTTTATTTTTTGGCACGCTGTTTGTTAATATAAGCAGCAAAACTGAGAGATTAAAAATCAAAAACCAAATTAAAATAAAAACAGGAGGATTTATCATGTTAGTAAAATGGCAAAACCCAAGAAGCATCTTTAACCTTAAAAATGATGTAGACAGCTTTTTTGACGATTTCTTTAACGCAACAGCTCTCGATGAGCGCCAGCAAGAAATTAGCCCTCGCATAAATGTAGAAGAAAACGAAAATGAGTGGGTAATCTCTGCAGAACTGCCCGGCGTTACGAAAGAAGATGTAAAAGTAAACTTCCAGGATGGCGTTCTAACGATCAGTGGCGAAAAGAAATTTGAAAAAGAAGACAAGGATAAAAACTATCACCGCGTTGAAAGAAGCTATGGAAAATTCAGCCGCTCAATGCGGATCAGTACACCAATCGTTTCGGATAAAATTGAAGCAGGGTACAAAGATGGCATTTTAACCATCTCTCTGCCAAAAGCAGAAGAAGCAAAACCCAAATTGATTGATGTAAAAGTTAAATAAACTTCGTATATACCGCTTTCGATAAATATTGGTAAAGTCGGTATACCTCCCACACAAGGCAGGTCTTTTTAAGGCCTGCCTTTCTTTTTATACGGCCGTTTTTTCCTGGTCCATATACTGCAATTGATATAATTGATAATACAACCCTTTCGATTTCATCAATGCATTATGGCTGCCCATTTCTTTTAAACAGCCCTTATGGAACACTAATATTTTATCCACATGTTTAATAGTGGAAAGTCGATGTGCAATTATGATGGACGTTCGCCCAACCATCATATAATCCAGGGCCTTTTGGATTAAAATTTCTGTCTCCGTATCGATATTTGAAGTGGCCTCGTCCAGGATTAAAATTTGCGGGTCCACAACTAAGGCACGGGCAAATGAAAGAAGTTGCCGTTGCCCCATCGATAAAATTGAACCACGCTCATTTAAGATTGTATTATAGCCCTGTGGCAGTTTTTCAATAAATCCGTGGGCGTTTACCTTTTTGCAGGATTCGATCACGGCGGCCATGCTGATATCCGGGTTACCAAGGGAAATATTATCAAAAATACTGCCCGAAAAAAGAAACACATCCTGTAGCACAAGAGCCATGGTTTTTCGCAAACCTCTTAAATCATACTCACGAATATTTTTCCGGTCAATATAAATAGCCCCTTTTTGAATCTCATATTGCCTGCCCAAAAGGTTTATCAGGCTTGTTTTACCAGCGCCGGTATGTCCTACAATGGCAATACTTTCACCCGGTTCGATTTTAAAACTTACATTCTCAAGCACCCAGTTCTCATCATTATAAGCAAAACAAACATCATCAAATTCTATGCTTCCTTCAACCTTAACCATCGCATGGTTATTTCTTATTGATTGAATTTTAGGCGGCGTATCAAGCAATCCAAAAACACGTTCTGCTGCGGCAATAGCGCCCTGTAACACGTTAAATTTATCCGAGAGGTCGCTTATGGGCCGGAAGAACATTTGGGCATATTGTATAAATGCCACCAATGCGCCATAAGTGGTAACCTGATCAATTTTTAGCAAGCCACCGCGTACCAGCACAACGGCTAAAGCCATTGCGCTAACAACTTCTATGGCCGGATAAAAAATGGCATAATACGATACGGTTTTAACGTGCGCCTTAGTATGTTTATAGTTTATTTCCTTAAAAGTATTATAATTTTTCTCTTGCCGGTTAAATATCTGTACAATATTCATCCCTGTAATATTTTCCTGAAGATACGAATTTATCTGTGCCAGCCTTTTACGAATCTCCCGAAAAGCAATCCTTACTTTGCGTTTAAAAACCCAGGTTATACCAAACAGGAATGGAATTACAATAAAGGTCCAAAGGGCCAGTTCCAGATTAATCGAGACCATGATACTAATTATGCCAACCAGCAAAAATACATTGCCAAATATACTAACCACGCCCTGCGTAAACATTTGGTTCAGCGATTCCACATCGGAGGTGACGCGCGTCATCAAGCGGCCAACAGGGTTCTTATCAAAAAAACTAAGTGAGAGTTTTTGGATGTGCCCAAAAATTTCTGCCCGTAAATCGTACATTAATTTTTGGCCCAATAACTGGGTTAGGTAGGTTTGGGTATATTGGGTAAAAAACACAAGCACCATCACGCCGAGATAGATAACGACCACCGCGTTCAGCCCCTCAAGGTTTCCCCCTTTTATATAAATATCGATGGCTTCTTTGGTGAGAAATGGCGCCACCAATTGGAGCAAAGATGCAAAAATAATCATAAAAACCGCACTGCCGACTAATTTTTTATATCGGCGCGTATACATAAACATACGTTTTAAAAACGCGCTGTCGTAAATTTTTCCGCTTAACTCGTCACTCTGCATTTTTTCCTTTTTGTTAAAAGGGCCTTGCCACACTAAAAAGTGGTTAGGCCTGCGATTATTTCAATGGCGGCATCAATATCTTCCGCTCGTGTAAAACGTCCCAAACTAAAACGAATGGCCGAATTTATTATAGCATCTTCTAAGCCCATAGCTTGTAATACATGCGATTGTTTTATACTGCCCGAACTGCAAGCCGAACCAACCGAGGCGGACAATCCGGCTAAATCCATCTTTAACAACAGGCTTTGATTATCCAAGCCGGGGAAGGAAATATTGGAAATATAAGGGCTTCGTTCCACGTCTTTAGCATTAATTACACAACATGGTATTTGCTCACCCAACTTTCTTTCCAGCTTGTTACGTAAATCAGAAATATCTTGGCATTCTTCATGTCTGTTTTGCATTAGTTCCAGCGCTTTATGCAGGCCGATTATTCCAACAAGATTTTCTGTGCCTGCCCGTTTATTGGCCTCTTGGCCACCACCAAAACTGATCGGCTCCAGGGCAATCCCATCACGTACAAATAAACCGCCCACACCTTTGGGGCCATAAATTTTATGTGCCGAAAATGAGAACAGGTCAGCATTAAGCATGTTCACATCAATGTCCATTTTGCCAAAAGCCTGCACCGCGTCACAATGAAAAATGATATTTTTTTCTTTACAAAAATTACCGGCCTTTTCGATTGGAAAAATAACACCTGTTTCATTATTAACATACATCATGGATAGCAGGATCGTGTTTGGCTGAACTTTGGCTTCAAGGTCTGCCATGCTAATTAAACCCGTTTCGTCTGGCTTCAGATAAGAAATCTCAAAGCCGGTTTTTTCTAAATAATCCGCTGTGGCCAAAACCGATGGGTGTTCGACAGCAGAGACAATGAGATGATTGCCTTTCTCCCTGTTGGCCAAACATGCGCCAATTATCGCTTTATTATTGCTTTCTGTCCCCCCGCTTGTAAAAACAATTTCTTTGGAAAGGCAGCCAAGTGAGGCGGCTACATCATCACGCACTTCTTCCAGCTTAATTTTTGATGCTTGTCTATGGCGGTGTGGACTGGATGGGTTCCCAAAATTATTTTCCTGCCACTCGAACATGGCTTTTGTTACCCGTTTATCTACGGGCGTGGTGGCGGCATTGTCTAAGTAAATCTGCTTATTCATTTTTTAAACGTTCTTTATAGGTTAAAAAGCGGGCTTTAATTTGCTTCATTTCAAGATAGTCGATATAGTGTAAGGGAATTATTATTTACAAGGTGTCAAGTCCTGAAATAGGTTTACAGTATTTTATTTACTAATTGTTCTTTTTCTCTCCAATTATCCTTTCTGTTTGGTTCTGAAAGGACCGAACAGTTTTCCCTGTTTTGCGAAGCAAAAACAGGGGCGCGGGGGCGGT
>JAJRVW010000015.1 GCA_024277115.1 Calditrichota bacterium | reverse complement strand
TACCGCTTTCTATTTCACCTATTACTTTCTGCTTGAAGGCTTCGCTATACCGATAGCTTATCGCTTGTGCTGACATGGGGGCTCCTTTGTTTTATATTTACAAGTTTACTAAATTCTGTAAATATAATCAGGACAAGACACCTTTTACGGGTAAAATTAAAAGAGGTAAAAAATTATTAAAAGTAAAAAAGGAAGGTTATAAAACTTATAATATAGCTTTAAGTAAGAGTATCGAAGGTGCTTTTTGGGGTAATATCATTCTAGGTGGAACACTAGGCAGTTTGACCGATTTTGCTTCGGGTGCAGCATGGGCTTACGCACCTTCAAGTTTTCAGGTCGAATTAATTAAGGACGGAATGAGCCTTAAAGAATTCCAGGAATCTACTGCCCTAAAAAAGTTTGCTATGATTCATATGTCTGATATCTCAATTGAGCTAGCGAGTAATAACGGCCCATATTTAAGCTCATTAATAGAACTTGCAAAATTAGAAGGATCGGAAGAAGATATTGATTTAATTCGCAAAAATATTGAAGCTTCAAATGGGGATCAAGTTGCTTTTGGTAATTTAATGACTAAGGTTTTAAGTATATAGTGATTTATAAGTTTTTCAAATATATAATAATAAGGATGGCCCAGATATCTTGGGTCTCCTTTTTTTTTGTATTTTTATGTGTTGGCTCTTTGTTACAAGGAAATACGTCTAACTCAGGAAAGCCATTATTATTTGAGCAAAATGATAGTTTGAATTTTCAGTCAGGGTATCAAGAATTTATCGAAGAGCATGCATTTAAAGAACTGTTTATCGTATTCGCCGGCCCTTATCCATCTAGCCCCTCGTCCTCATTTGGACACATTTTTTTATTATTGAAACCTAAGGTTGAAAGGAAATCTATTTTATTATGGGATGTTATCAATTTTGGTGCTAACTCAGATTCGTTAAATATCTGGGATACATTTTATAAAGGGATTTTGGGTGGCTTAGTTGGTCATTATTCCATTATCCCATTTCACGAAAAAATACGGGAATATACTTTTATTGAATCTAGGGCACTCTGGCTTTACCCAGTGCGGCTCAATTCAGATGAGTCATCACACCTCCTTTTTAATTTATTTAAAAATAAAAACAAAAGCTTTGATTATAGATTTTTTACTAAAAACTGCGCAAGCCAAATTGAGAGTTTATTAGAAAAATCATTTGGAAGAAGCATTGAAAAAAATTCTGTCTTAATATCCCCAAGGGATGTTCTTCTTAAAAATACTGAAATAAAAAAAAGGATTGGAAAACCACTTTATATTGAGAGTGTTGAACAGGTAATTGATTCGTATTTTGAAGAAAAATCCGTTAATGCGATTGATTGGTTATTGGTTCCAGATAGTTTCAAAGTTAGCATGCATCCAGATGACGCTGCGATTTTATTAACTATTCTGGAATGGAAATATTATAGACGAAAGAAAATGTTGATTGATTCAGAAAAAAAACAAATTCAATTTTTAAGGTTGGCAGCATCAAAAAGAGGAGGAGAAGGCAAAAAAAAATAAAAAAAATATCTAAGTTGTTCCAAATGCATCCTCCAGGAACAGCGGGTTTCTCTTTAAAATATTTACCGGGTTCTAATTTTGAGTATGGAGTACAATTTCGTTTAGGATTACATGAGTTTCACGATTTTTTTGGTGCATATCCAAAAAACGACTTTATTGCATTAGGCAAGATAAATATTGGAATACTTAAAAATAAGCTTCTTCTCAACGAGTTGTGGGTATTTAATCAGAAAAGTTTAAAACCAGTCTCATCAATTTCTAATTCTTTATCTTGGAAGCTTGCCCTTGGTGGATATAGAAGAGATGATTTAAAAAACAGACCTTTAAGTTTTGGTGTTTACACTGGAATTGGTAAAACTTTCTCCATACATCAAAATAAAGCTTTTTTTTCTTTTATGTTTAATCTCAGTCCTGTTTATCTTCAAAATTATGGTGCTTCACTTATTGCGGGGCCAGAAATTATTACAAGATTTTTATTTACAAATTATTTTAAGAATGAGACAGTGTTAAGATATGAAGTGAATACGTTTGATGCGAAAGAGTGGGGCTACATTCTTCAGAGCGATTTTTCGATAGTAACTTATCTTGAGAATCAGTTTATTTTGATGTCTTCATATTCTCAGAATGGTTTTTTTATAGGGATACAATTTAATCAATTTATTGACTATTGAAAGATAACGAGTACAATTTTATGCAACATAAAAATTGGCTTCTACTTACTTTTGCCCTCTAATAATCTGCCTGCGGATATGTGCCAGTGGTGCATCAGCAGTCAGCTGCACTTCACCATCGCTGATCAGCACGCCTAATTCCTTCCAATATGTCGTATCAACGGGGAAATGCGTAACATTGATATATTTTTTGTACAAATCCATAAATATCGATGTTTGTGCCAATCGGTCCATTTCAACAAGCATTTCCCGCCCGTCCCATGTGCGGGTAGCAGGGATATGCCTATCCTGAATTTGCTTTAAAACGCGGTCAAGACTTTTGCGGCTATGACTGTTTTTTCTCAGGGCTACATCTGCTTTTAACATAAGGGCTGCGCCAGTCCAATAGACAAAAGGGTAAGCGTGATAATTGCGCATATTTTCCGCAGTGATTTTTACACTTTTGCCGGGCGAATTATCTTTGCCTTTTTGAAATCCGTTGTAAATTCTTTGCCAGGCCTCAGTTTCAGTTAAACGGCCATCACGACCCATTAAAATATATTGATAATAGGTGGCCATGCCCTCCGAAAGCCACATCTGCCCACGGTTAATATATGGCAGTAAACTATGGCTTAGTTCGTGTGTCGCAGTCCAGTCTGCAATAAATTCTTCTACTGGCCGTGAAGGGTCAATATAAAATTCCAGACTAAACCCGCCACCACGGATGGCCATCCCAAAAGGGACAGGTTCGTTTTTTTGGCCAATGGGAATAATGATAACCTGCGCATTTTTAACCGGGAAGCTGCCGTACAGATTGGTGACTGAAGCTGCCGCATTTTTAATCCAGTGAAGTAAGTCCTTGCGTTTAAGAGGATAATCTCCTCCCGGCGCGGCTATGGCCAGTTTACAGCCGGAAACGGAAATCGTATCGATGGCAAGGTTCCCGAAAGCACCTGCAGAGGGCCAATTATATGGCGTCCGGTCAATCAGGTGCGTGTGTAACCCTATTTTTTGCCAGGGGACGGAGTAATAAACATTTTTAGGGAAGTCAAAGGTGACATGAATCTCCTCGTTTTCTTCCAGTTCCAGAGGCCGCCAAAGCCATCTATCAGGCGGGATACGTAAAAATTGGGAATTTTTTCCTGAAGAATTCCAACGGCTTCTGTTCTTTACCTGGCCCAGATCAAATTCATAATATAAGGTTGTGTTGGCGGCGTTTTGGTGCAGGGCCAGCTCATAATTATCGGCGCTATATTTTCTTGTTTTAAAATGATTGTTTAGCCGGATATTTTTTGTATTGGCTGCTGATAAATTTGATCCTGCATAAAGATGATAAAAAGCGATGTTACCGAAACAGGCTTCGACATAAAGAGTTTGTAAATCCTCAGAAATGCGTACGGTATAATGGTGGATAATTTTATCTTGTGCATAAAGAAAATGTGTAAGGAGTAGAAAATGAGTCAAAATAAGAAAAAGAAAAGAGTGGGTTCCCATGCGGTCTGTTTTCATACTCAACTTCTCCTTAAAGGCATTTATTTAAGCCCAAGATTTTTTATTACTAATTTTTCAAATATAACGGCCAGGATTATTACAAGGGCGCATCCGATAAAATTAAACCACAAGTAAGGAATTTCGGTAAATAAATAAAAGCCTAAAACAGCCACCTCGGCAATAAGCGCGGCTAAAAAAGTGGCCGTACCCTGAATTTTTTTAAAGTAAAAGGCCAAAAGAAAAATTCCCAGTATGGTTCCATAAAAGAGTGAGCCCAAAATATTTACGGCTTCAATTAAGGTGCCCATTTGGTTGGCGAAAAGGGCAAAGCCGATCGCATAAAATCCCCAAAAGACGGTTGTGGCTTTTGAAACAAAAAGATAATGTTTCTCGTCGCCATCAGGCTTGATCATCCGTTTGTAAATATCGACTACGGTGGTTGAGGCTAGGGCGTTCAACTCTGCTGAGGTGGATGACATGGATGCGGAAAGGATGGCGGCTAATATAAGGCCGATCAAACCAACGGGCAAAAAGCCGGTCACAAAAGATAGAAATATAAAATTAGTGTCATTACCGTCGGAGGAAGGGTTTGCCTTAGTGATCAGGGTTTTGGCCTCGGCACGGATATCTTTCATTTTGTCTTCAATTTCCAGAACCTTTTTCTGATCGCTACGCAATTTAGCTTCCTGGCCTGTATCGTTGGCCGAAAGCATAGAGCGCAATAAATGCTGTTTCTTTTGATGCAGAGAGTTATGGTTTTCCTCAAGCGTGTTATATTTGTCGGCATAATTGGATTGATGCACGTGCTGTTCTTCTACCGGGTTAAAATAAAGCGGCGGTTCCGTAAACTGGTAAAAAACAAAAACCATTGCGCCGATCAATAAAATAAAAAATTGCATGGGGATTTTTACGATGCCGTTCATCAACAGTCCTGTGCGCGATTGTGCTATGGAGGAGCCGGAAAGATAGCGCTGTACCTGAGATTGATCGGTGCCAAAATAGGAAAGGGCTAAAAATGTACCGCCGATTAATCCGCTCCAAAAGGTGTATTTGTTTCCCAGGTCAAAGCTAAAATCGATCGCATTTAATTTCCCACTTTTCCCGGCAATATGTAGGGCATCCAAAACGGAAATATCCGCCGGTAAGAGTTTAAAAATCATAAAAAAGGCGGCAATCATCCCAACAAAAATGACGCCCATTTGTAAAATATGTGTTTTGTTGACGGCATCTGTGCCCCCGCTGGCCGTGTATATAATCACTAAAACGCCAATGACGATTATAGTGGCATTTAAATCCCAACCCAGCAAAACAGATAAAATTAGCGCTGGCGCAAGGATGGTAAACCCGGCTGCAAGACCGCGCTGGATTAAAAAAAGAATGCTGCCCAAGGCACGGTTTTTTAGGTCAAAACGTTTTTCAAGATATTCGTAGGCAGTGAAGGCGTTCATCTTGTGGTAAATGGGTACGGCGGTAATGGAAAGGATGATCATGGCGATGGGCAGCCCGATGTAAAATTGAACGAAGCGCATGCCGTCCACAAAAGCCTGGCCCGGTGTGGAAAGGAAGGTGATGGCGCTGGCCTGTGTCGCCATTATGGAGAGTGTGACCATGTACCAGGGCGTGCTTTTTCCCGCGAGAAGAAACTCCTTCAAATCTTTACTTTTGCGGCTTTTCCAGGTGCCGTACACAACAATAAATCCCAGAAAACCGCTCATCACCCACCAATCGATTGTGCTCATTTAAATACCTCCGTGAAGGTATAAAATAAAACCAATAGCACGATCAGATTGACGGCAACAAGAATGTAAAAGCGGGGCCAGCTTTTTAAAATGGGCGGCGCTTCTTCGCCTGATATATTATTTTCTTCTTCTAAATCGTTCATCATTTTCATCTTTAATTTTTATTGTTGCTGGTCATTTGTTTTCTTGTTTTTAAGTTCTCTTTGGGAAACGCAGTTTCCCCACAATTGCGTAGCGAATCAGGAGATTCGCCATGAGCAGTTTGGCCTTGTTTTGTCTCGTACCCAAACTGAGTTTGGGTATGTTTTTACTTAGAATCTTTGCTTCATCTTTATAAAGTTTCACTACGAGAAACCCATGCGGCTGTTCTCTAAATCTATTGTTTTGCCGAGATCATATTTACAAAAAGGCGGTAAGCGCCAGGAACGCCAGCAGGGAGTTGCCGGAACATGGACAAGGCGGAGAAAACAAAAACACCTTTGCCGTATGGCGCATAAAGTAAACTGCCTAATTTTGATGGCTCGCCTTCATCGTGACCTGCCAAAAGCGGGTATAATTTTCCCTGCCACGACTCAGCCAGGTAAGTGCCACGCTCCTGGACCCAGCCATCAAAATCGGCAGTAGTAATCTTATTGGGAAAATTAAACAAAGCATGCGAGGGGGCCAGGATCTCCATCTCGGCATCTTCTTCAGATATTCTGTCCCGGCCACGCGCCACGTACGGGTATGGCCCAATCTGCGCCACTTGTGTCCCAAAACGGGTATTATGCTGCACAATCCAGGTCCCGCCATTTTCCACATATTTTAAGATACGTTTTTGGTAAAGCCCCAGGTTTTCGCGCGTATTAAATGCACGGACGCCGCAAACAACAGCGTCATACTTTTCATAGTCGATTGTCATCAAGTCTTCATCCGAGAGTAAATCAACTTTTAAACCAATTTCATGCAAGGCTTGTGGGATTTCATCGCCGGAGCCCATAATATAGGCGATTGTTATTTTGGGCACATTAATATCCAGCTTAACCAGTTGTGCTTCGGCAGCCTGTAAAACAATCTGAGGCGGAATGTGCGGGTAATTTATTTTGATGACTTCGTTTGTAAATAAAGTCTGGCTGGATTGTGCTACGGCTTTTATAATCCCATTCTGTCCGTTTTTTGTTGGTCTTATTTCAAATTCAAAAGCTGCCTGCTCACCTTTTTTTGCAAGATTATATTTCCGGAGCCCCGGTTTGGATTGCCAACCTGTGGGTATTATTGGATGTACCTCGCCCACAGCGCTGTCTGTTAAAGCATGTACAAAAATTTGAATGGTGTGCGGAACAGAATCTTTAAAAATAAAAACATTCTCCGCAAAGGAAACACTTACATCCGGTACAATTAAAAAAGGCTTATACTGCTCACCCATTTTGGGATCGTTTTCCTGAAAGAGGACGGGAATGCTAAAGTCAAATACGGTTTTACCAAAACTTAGGCTGATTGTTGCCTCCAGCGCTGATTTTCCAACAGGCTGCCCGGAAAAAGTTTTGTCCACGTTAAAAAGCGTCTCTCCCGGATTCTTTTTTAACCAATACGGTTGCGAATAGGGCGCGTCGCCGGGGATTGTAAGTGTACTGACAATTGCCTTGGGCTCGTTTTCGTTTAAGACGGCATTTATTTTTATCTTCTTACCAAGATAGGTGATGTGGATTGAGTTTAATTTTACGGGGAATGCGGACCGGTTTAAAGCCATGGTTTTTATTTTGATCGTTTCGCCCGGTACAACCGATGCATTAAAAGCGATTGCCTCGAGCCACAAACCACTGCACATTTGGATGAGTTTTTTTATCTCTTCTTTTTTTATGGCGACCCAGAAACTATTTTTCATGTTATCCAGGCTTTGGTAAAGATTTAATAATTGCGGGATCGAGGCTTTTGGATTTTGCGCATTAAAACTTTCCAGGATTTCCGACACTTTTATTTGAAGGCGACCATCGGCATCGATCCGCTTCCAGCTTGTCTCAACGCCGTCCATTACATCCAAATAGGCCGTATCTCCCGCTGTGAGTTCAAAATAATCAAACGAATTTCCCCGTTGTGGTGTAGCGCCAAAACCTTGTGATTTATGCATGGTGCGGCTTTTAGCGGCTATTTCCCGGAAGGAACGCCCATAAAGCGGCGCGTATTTCCCAAGGTTTAATGGGAGAAGCGGCGGCATGGAAGCCAGCCTTTTTTGTGAAGGTTGCCAGTTGTTCCAGAAAATCCGCTTAGCCTGCCAGGGTTTTAAATTTTGTAATTGCTCAGGAAATTGTTCGGGATCAGCGGCGGCCCAAAAAGCTTCCTGCGCTAAAATCGCCGATGATAAATGGTGGCCATGCCCGCCTTTAGTTTTTGTGAAACGGGTGATAATTATATCAGGCCTGAAAGTACGGATCACTTTTACCACATCGCCCAAAAGTGTTTGGTGGTTCCATTTTGAGAGGGATTCTTTGGCCGTCTTGGAATAACCAAAATCAATGGCCCGTGTAAAAAATTGTTGTGCACCATCTATTTTGCGCGCGGCTAAAAGTTCTTGTGTACGCATAACACCAAGCAAAATACCTTTTTCCGGGCCAAGCAGGTTTTGACCGCCATCGCCGCGTGTTAATGAAAGATAAGCGGCGCGATAATTGCGACCTTTGGACATATAGGCAAGCAAACCCTGGTTTTCGTCGTCGGGATGTGCGGCAATATAAAGGACACTGCCAAGGACATTTAATTTATTTAACGCTGCCTGGATTTCGGTTGCAGAATATTTGGTTAGAGGTTGGGACTGAATTGAGGTGGAAGAGAAAAATAAAATGATGAAGGAGGTTAAAAACCGCAAAATATTATCCTTTGTATTGAGAATTGTTTGGATGGGTTTTGCAATCCCGATTTGCTATAGATTTCTAATTATGTCTGTGTGCCGTTTCAAATTATAGTAGGCGGACTTTTCTAAGTCGGCTTCCAAGTTCGCAGTTTGGAAACTGCTCCTACCAGATTCTTGATGGGATTGTTTTCCCAAGCCCGTTTCAAGAATCTACTACGAAATTAAATAAAGTATCAGCCCCATTTTATTTTGAAATTTCCACCTATTCTATTATCAATTAAAAAGTTTGAATGAAGAATTACGATTGGAGAATGTCGATTATTGAAGTAAAAACAAAGGCGTAAAGTGCCTGGTGCAAATAATTCAATTTTTCCAAGTTTGCAGTTTGGAAACTGCTCCTACCACTTTGGGGGTAGGAGGGCTTTCCCAAGCCCGTTCATGGCCAATCTAAAATGGCAAAGCACCGTCGTCGCAGACAGCTCTTACCGATTTAATTTTGAAAATTTATCAAGTCCTTCCAAAACTTCTTCCCGGGGAAGGTCACCTTTTTGAAGAACCTGATCATCCTGCGCCAGCAATTGGTTATAAAATTTTAAGGCGTGTTCTTTCGCCTCATTTTCATTCTGTTCCAATAGTTGATAAAGTACATTTTCTGCTTTAGAGAAAAATTTCAGTTCCTTATAAAAATAAAATATCTCTAAGAGAAGGCTGGTTTCAAGTTGAAACTCCAATAATTTGTCACAACAATGCACGGCATAATTTAGATAATTTTCTTCATGTAGTTGGCGGTCTGTAAAAGCAGCGCCATATAACGAAAAGCTATTTTGGTATAACCTAAAAATTTTGTTTTCTGACTGCATCGTATTCTCATAGATGCCTGCCTGCTCGGTTAATAATACAGCGAGTGTTGCACATTTTTGATGGTCAATTTCATCATCATAGCTAAATAAATCAACAAGGGCATTTCCATCCAGTTTGTCTAAGAGGATTGGGTTTAATCCCAGCAATTGTTTAACCGATACATCGATCACCATTTGGGCTTTTTCCCATTGGCCCGATTTTTTATAATTGATAACTTTCTTTAGTACATTGGCCAGTTGTTTGATCATACGCATGATGAAATCATTTTTAAACATAAATTTTTCCTTTAGGCTGTTTTTATCCGAGGCCTCTGGTTTGTATAAAAAGAAAATGTAAACCAATAAAGTGCGAGATAAAACAATAAAAATAGCCTTGGGAACAGGGCAAGAGAGTTATGGTAAAGCTTGGGGCAACCATTTCTCTAATTCCCAAGGCTAAAATTAATGTATAACTATAATGCTTTTATGGCATTTTTTATTCTTGTATGCTGTGCCGCAGGGGCAAGTTCCAAAGCTTTTTCATAGTTTTTTGAAGCGGCCTTTTTATCGCCTTTTTTTGCCAGGGCTTCCGCATAACTATCATAAACATTCCACGATGCAGGATTGTTTTGAACATTGGCCTTAAATATTTCCAAGGCATCATCCAGTTTGCTTGGTTTGGCATTCATCAATTGATAGCCATAATTATTAAGCTCATTTTCGGTTGCCGTTCCTATAGCGCCTGCGATAATTTCTTTGGCTTCTTTTTCTTTACCTAGCAATCTAAGCAAACGTGCTTTTGTATTTTTATTTGTAAAAGTGGCGCCACCGCGCATGGATAAAGCTTTATCAATCCAGGTCATGGCTTCGTCGAGATGTGTATTATTGTTTATTGCAAATGTAGCAATTTGTCCCCATGCGGCCTGGTTAAATCCGGGAAGGGTTGTTAGTTGCTCTTTAAATTTTGCAATAATAACCTCGTTTCGGTCTACTTCAATTTTAAATGCGATTTTCTTTTTACCCCAATGCAGGTAGGCATTTGTGGCATTTTTACTCAGATTGTCAAATCCATATTTCAGGTTTTCCATGTGAGGGGCATCTTGCCATTTTACCGTAACACGCAGCGCATCATTCTTTTTGTCATAAAAAAAACTGCCCCAGGAATTGGTTTCGTTATTAAAAATAATGGTCACATCTTTTTCATTTGGGATCATGTGCAATCCATAAGCGCCGGCTTTTAGATTTTCACCTTCAATTTTTACATCATGGCTAAAGGTTATTACTGTTGTTTCATTAGCGCCTGCACGCCAGGGCATTGGGCTTCCGCTGCCAAAATTATTTGGCGCCAGGCCATAAGGGACGAGCGTGCCCCAAACTTCACGGCCTTTTACAGCCGGGCTACTGTAGTTAATGGAAATACTGGCAAAGGTGGCAATGTTTTGTGAAACACTTGCCTTTGGGCTTACCCGTAAAATGGGCAGGCTTTGCTGGGCAAAAAGCCCTGTACTAAAGCCGGTGATTAATAAAAATGAAATGGCATAAATTATACGTTTAGGCATAATTTCCTCCTTAATTAGTGGGTTGGTTATAAAAATTTTAGAGCTTGAAAATGTGAGTTCGGTTGTCTTGTAAATTTGATTTTCAGGAAAAACTGCAAATTTCTGAATATGGTGACAAAATTACGTCTTGTTAAATTAAAAAGTTGCAAACAACAGGGGAAATTTAAAAAGTCTACGAAGCTGTTATACTTTTGTTATATTCTGAGACGGATTCAAGTTGTTAATTATTTTTCGTACTTCTGTTTTTTAGATTGTTTTACGTGCAAATCTAAATATTTTCTTTGTCAGAAATTATATGTTTCCACAATTTTTTCCGATAGATAATTTTGATAGCGTTTTGAAAGGCTTGTATATTCCGCACATCAAAAATTTATTAAAAAGGTTAAAAAATGGCTGAAGATCCGGTATGGTCAAATATTTTTAAAAAACACAGGGTTGTACAAGAAAATATTTTTTCGGTATTAAAACGATTGCCTATTTTTCAGGACTTGGGGTACAAAGAATTAAAAGCAGTAGAACGTATTTTACATCGAAGGACATACCGTGCCGATGAGATAATTTTTAAGGAGCACGAGCCGGGAGTCGGGATGTATATAATTGAATCGGGAAAAGTGAATATTACTCTGGGCAAGGAAAACAAGTTGCTGGTATTACTCTCCAATGGTGATTTTTTTGGTGAAATGGCGCTTATCCTCGAAGGGCAACGAACCGCATCGGCCATTGCGACGGAACCTACAAAACTTCTTGGTTTTTTTCAGCCCGATTTATTTAACCTGCTCGAAACTTCTCCCAAAACGGGCAATAAAATTTTAACGCGCCTGGCACAGATGATTGCCGAACGCTTGCGGCTTGGAACCATTGAAAACAGACAGTTAAAGACAAAACTAAACCAAGTGAAGTCCGAACTCGACACTTTAAAAAAGGCTAAGAAATAATGGAATCGAGTATAGGAAAAACCTTTAAATATATTGCTGTCATCGCTTTGATTGTGGTGGTTGTCTGGTTGTTGGTTTTATTAAAATTTATAATTGCTTTGTTATTGGTGGCCGCAGTTATCGCATATATCCTGGACCCGATCGCCAGTTTTATGGTGGCGCGGGGCATTACCCGTTTACAATCCACAATTCTTATTTTTCTGATTATTGGGACAATATTTGGGACGCTGCTTTATCTGCTTGTGCCCTCATTAATGGTTGAGCTTAATTTTTTGCAAGAAGGTATTGGTGGCACACAAGCCTCGGAATTATTGACAAAACTGGAACACACAATTTATGAAACAATCCCTGTTCTCTCCGGGCAGGAACTGAATTTGTACGATAAACTTCAGGGTAGCTTACAAAACCTGGCTGAGTCGTTCTTTTCTATTATTGTGGATTTGGTTTCCGTTTTTTCTACAATGATAATTATCCCCTTTGCGGTATTTTTTATACTAAAAGACGGGCATAAAATGAAGAAGAATCTGGTGGGTATTATCCCTAATAAGTATTTTGAAATGTTTTTAAACCTGCTGCACAAGGTGGATTTACAATTGGGTGGATATTTGCGCGGGCAGTTTCTCGATTCACTTATTATTGGCTTACTGGCCATTATCGCGTTATGGATTTTAGGTGTAAAATATTTTGTTTTGATTGGTATTTTTGCAGGTCTGGCCAATATGATCCCTTATGTGGGGCCACTTGCCGGGATGATTATAGCCGCATCGGTGGTGATTTTAAATAATGGCAGTGGGCATGAAATTGCAAGTGTGCTTGGCGCTTTTGCCATCATTCAGCTTATTGACAATATTCTGGTTCAGCCATTGGTTTTGGCGCGTAGTGTAAATTTACATCCATTGATTATAATTTTTGCAATTATTACAGGTGGTGAGTTTTTTGGTATTATCGGAATGCTGGTCGCTATTCCTTTTACAGGTATCTTAAAAGTATTGTCGATAGAAATTTATAATAGCATAAAACGGTTTAACATGATCTAACTTATAACATTCCTGGTACATCCGCTTCCGCGATTGGGGAATATACAAATCTAAATTGAAGGAATATGACTAACAACCCATCTCAAATGAAAATCGCGGATTATGCCCCGATTTTAATGTTTCTGCTTAGCTTTTTTATTGTTCATCTTTTTGACTGGCGGGATGCCAGCTATTTTGTTATCTCGGTTTTAGTGAGCCTGCTTACCTATAATTATGAGGTATATCTGTTAAAGCAGGAATTTGTCCTCAACAAAGAAAATAAGAAAAAGCTGAAATTTCACTCCGGTTTACTTATGCTGATGTTTTTTATTCTGTTCGCGGTGGCCTTTTTAGATTGGTACCGCATAATTGCCGTTTCGTGGCGCATGGGTTTGTTATATTTTGTGGTTGTTATCTATATGGCTATTTTATTTCGGGTAGTCAATACGCTTTTTTATATCCGGAAGAAGTCGTCAAAAAAATAAAGTATATTGAACAAATAGTTGGCGCCGGAGTCTGATAACCTCAAAATGAGCAAAACTAATCCAGCAAAAATCCTCACCTTATAATAGAGAAATTATGATAAAATACATCTTAATAGTTTTTTTCTTAGCACATATCATTTTTGCACAAGAAAACAGTCAACAAAAAGTGCTGGAAGCAAAACAGATGGTTTTTCCGGCATTGGTACACATCCAGCCGGTGAAAGAGTTTTTATCTTCCGGTGAAAAACAAAAAGTACAGGTTACCGGAAGTGGCGTGATAATTAGCGCGGATGGATATGTTGTGACCAATAACCATGTCGCGGAAAAAGCAAATTATGTGCGGTGTACACTTTCTTCAAAACAGGAACTGCAAGCGGAAGTAATTGGTTTAGACCCCTGGACTGACTTGGCCGTCCTAAAGCTTGATTTATCCGAGGCCGGTTTAGACTCTGTGCCTTTTGCAACATTTGGCGACAGCAAAAGTGTTGAAGTTGGGCAGATGGTAATTGCGTTGGGGTCACCACTTGGGCTTGCCCGTTCACTTTCATTAGGTGTTATCAGTTCTGTAGACAGATACTTTAACGATGTGGGCGAGATGATTTCCCCTTTTAATTTGTGGATACAGACCGATGCAGCCATCAATCCCGGAAATAGCGGCGGGCCTTTGGTCGATCTTAATGGCAGCATAATCGGAATTAATGCGCGGGCTGTGGTTTTTGGTGAGAACCTGGGTTTTGCCATTCCTTCGGATATTGTTAAATATGTGGTAAACCAGATTATTGAGAAGGGCGAAGTTGAACGCTCGGAAATCGGTTTGGAATGGCAGGAGATAAAAGAGTACCGGGCATTTATAAAAAAACCGCACTTACAGGGGGTTTTGGTAGCCGGTGTGGAAAAAGGGTCTGCGGCTGAAAGCGCGGGGATACAGGCCGGTGATCTTGTGACAAAAATAAATGCTGTAGCGGTCTCGGCAATCCATTTGGAAGAGTTACCAAAGATCAGGCTTCTAATTGCAAACCTCCCCGTTAGTTCGTCGATCATGTTCCAGCTTATCCGAAACAACAAAAAAATGGAGATTGAGGTGGTAAGCACACGGCAGGGAAAATTTCAGGGTAATGAGTTCAACTGCGAAGAGTGGGGCATTTCTGTACAGGAAATAACACCGAGAATTGTAAAAAATTTTCAACTTGAATCAGACAAAGGCGTTCTGGTCTCCGGTTCTAAAGGTGGCGGAAAAGGTGAAAAAGCAGATATCCGGCCGGGGGAAATACTGTTGAAAATTGACGGTGTTGCGGTTGAAGGGCTTGATGATTTTAAAGAAAAGTATGAAGGCTACAAAAAAGAGAGGGAAAAATCATTTTTATTATTTTTAAAATCAGGTCAAAGCAATCATTTTGCATTGATACAAGGAGAGGATAAGTAATGCAGTTAATACAGAATTTCCGGCAAATATTCGGGATAAGTTTAATGCTTGTTTGCCCACTCTTCGCACAAGATGTTGCAAACTGGCAAAATATAAAAGAACGTGCAGAAAATAATCTTGTAAACATTGAGTATTATGAAGAAATCCAGTCCCCGGAATCCATTTCTCAAATCAATAAAATTAGAAAAACTTTGAGTGGTGTTATTGTAGATTCTTCCGGATTGATTATGACCTCGTCAAAAATATTTAAAGCAAAGATGGGCTTTTCTGCTTCATCGCATTATGGCCCGGCACATCCGCCCAAAGATATAAAAGTCCGTTTAAAATCGGGCGAGCCTGTTAATGCGGTTTTTGTGGGTAAAGATGATGACAAAAATGTTGCTTTTATTCGCACGGTAAAGCCGTTGGGAGAGCCGGTTCATTTTTATAATAAAAAAATCATTAAAAATATTGGGCAAAAAATATTTCTCGTATTTCAATTAAGCGAAAAATATAATTATCAGATTATGATTTTGGAGCGTGTAATAAACAGCATTATCCCGGGATCGCCTGATAAATTACTGACTGAAATTGGCACACAAAATATTAGTTTTGGCCTTGTGTACAATCCGGATGGCAAGAATATTGGGATTCTTTACAGCGCCGCAGCCGGTTTTTCTGCGCCTTATAGTTATGCGCCCAGGCAAAGTGGATTTGGTGAGGTTATTTTACCGGACACATTTAGCGACCTCATTAATGATCCACCAACATATAAGAAAAAAAATACAACACGTAAAAAATGGCTGGGTGTAAATATGCAACCTTTTACCAGGCAACTTGCCCGCTATTTTAATGCCGAAAAATATAACGGGATTTTGATCAATACCGTTTTAAAAGGTTCACCCGCGGAGAAAGGCGGCTTACAGGTTGGTGATGTTTTGATACAATTTAATGGTACAAAATTAAAATCTGAAAAAAATGCCGACCTTGCCGTTTTGAGAAACCTGGTGCGTGAATCCGGGGAAGAAAGCATTGAAGTAAAAGTGCTTCGTGATGCAGAAATAAAATCATTTAAAATTAAATTGACCGCTGTTCCAATCAGTCAATATCTGGCCGATGAGGTCTCAAATGAACTTCTGGGATTTAGCGCCAAGGAGTTGACCAAAGATATCATCATGGCCAAACAGCTGGATTATGATACAAATGGCGTCTGGGTCAGCCGGGTCGAGCGTGCAGGTTGGGCCGATCTTTCAGGGCTGCGGGTTGGCGATCTCCTGGTGAAAATAGACAATGATGATTTGCAAAGTATCCACCAGTTAGATACATTTTTAAACCGCTTCGAGAAAGAAAAACCAAGCTATGTGAGCCTGTTTGTAAAACGCCAGTCGGAAACACGGTTTTTGTTTATCAAGACAAATTTTAACTAAATAATTTGGGGAAGATAATGGATCTTTTACGTGTAATATTTGAAAAACAGCATGAACTTAATAAACGGATTTTAAAAGAACGGCACGGTTTGGATTATGATGAAATCTGTGATCAACAAAAAGAAGATAAGGATACTGTTAAAAACCGGGTAGAATGGTTGTTAAATTATAACCGCGCACAAATTCATGAATCTATTGAGATGGAAGATGATCTGCCCTGGAAATGGTGGAAAGATAAAGAAAAAATTGATTGGGAAAATATCCGCATGGAGCTGATTGATGAACTGCATTTTTGGGTGAGTAAGTGCCAGTTGGTTGGCCTTGACCCGGATAATTTAACCGAACTTTATATGAAGAAAAACAAGCTCAACCAAATTCGCCAGGATAAAGGGTATGGCAGTAGTTATAATAAGGTAGATGAACATGGTGTGGAAGACAATAAACGCATTGATGAGATCATAAAGAATGATGTAAATAAATAAGACCAGATTAAGTTTTTTATTCGCGTTTTGATCCCCTACCTTTCAGTCTTGCTCCGTACCCTTCGGCTCCGCTCAGGGTACGGAGGTGGGAACAGGTTGTTGAGCGAAGTCAGAAACAGGTTGTTGAGCGAAGTCAGAAACAGGTTGTTGAGCGAAGTCGAAACAACCGTCAACATAAGAGGTTTTATGAAGGGATATATGTATATACTAGAATGTGCAAATGGAATGTATTATACCGGAAGCACTAAGTATTTAGAAAGACGCCTCGCTCAACACCAAGTAGGGGAGGGCGCAAATTTTACCCGTAAGCATCTACCTGTTAAATTAGTTTACTTCGAGGAATTCCAACGGATAGATGAAGCATTCTACCGGGAAAAGCAAGTACAAGGATGGAGTAGAAAAAAGAAAGAAGCCCTAATTAATAATAATCCGGATTT
Organism: Calditrichota bacterium; assembly: GCA_024277115.1. Classification (GTDB taxonomy): domain Bacteria; phylum Calditrichota; class Calditrichia; order Calditrichales; family J004; genus JABFGF01. The sequence continues at coordinate 22,393 of JAJRVW010000015.1, read as the reverse complement.
GTTGCATCGGTTAGCCGAATGTAAGAATGAAAGTCATTTTAAAAATAGGCCTTGAATTGTACCGATTTTGATCCATTCTTTTCGGCTTCGCCCCACCTTTCATTCTTGCTCCGTACCCTTCGGCTTCGCTCAGGGTACAGAGGTGGGAACAAGGTTGTGAACGCAGATAGAAACAGGTTGTTGAGCGAAGCCAGAAACAGGTTGTTGAGCGAAGTCGAAACAACCGTCAACTGCCTGGAACACCAAACAAATTTTCCGTATTTTTAATGGCATTTAAAATAGCCTGCTCTACTGCTTCGATGGTTATGGCGCTTAATGTATCGATATTTGTTTCAACTTCTTTGCTGGATATAACGAACGCCACATCGCCATCATAACTTGTATGTGAAGGGACAATGCGTTTTGAAATCCCAAAATGTGCCCGGCCTGCTAAATAATGGGCTTGCTGTTTAGTAAGCGAAGCGTTTGTAAGGATGGCACACAATACAGTATTTTCCGCTAATCCCAGAACAGGCTCGACCCAACGTTTTTCAGGATTATCCTCGGCAATAAACTTCCCACTTTTTTGAGCTCCCGAAATAATTTTATTTTGCGTGTCTAAAATATCCCCAACCGAGTTTACAACAAGTACTGCGCAGGCTTTTAAGTTGCCATGCTCAACCTGTGCCATGCCAAGCCCGCCTTTCATGGCGTTTTCCAGACCTGCCCACTTACCCACGGTAGCCCCGGTACCTGCACCAATATTTCCGGATACTAAATTATTAAACCGACAATTTTGTAATGCCATTTTTCCTTCATGCTCTCCGGGACGAACCTTCCCGTTTCCAATATTTAAATCAAAAATTACAGCTGCCGGCACGATGGGGACAATGCCAAAAGGGGTCTGGTAGCCTTCCTTGCGGGCCTCCAGCTCATCAACTATGCCGGTAACCGCGTTTAAGCCAAAGGCGCTTCCTCCGGTTAAAACGAGGGCGTTGATCGATTCTATTTTTTTATCGGGTTGCAAGAGCGCATATTCGCGTGTTCCGGGCGAGGCGCCCATCGCCATAGCGGAGCACACATTGTTTTTTGGGGGAAGTATTACCGTACAACCGGTACCGTTTTTTTTATCTGTATAATGCCCAATTTTAAAAGTGTTAAGCATGTATGATTCCTATGTAGTTAGTTTTAAGACCGAATGTGCCATTTTAAATTCGTAATCAATTAAAACAGCAGCAATTAGGGACATTTTCGGTTATGTGTCCAAACACAAATAAATATCTTATTTTTGTAGCTTAACGGACGATAATTTATTTGAAAATATAAAATGAACCAAAAAAGTATATGAAAAAAATATTAATTGTTGATGATGAACATGATGTAAGATCGATGCTGGAAGAGTTTTTAACCTTAAAAAAGTTTGATGTTAAAACAGCCGGGGACGGTATTGAAGCATTGAAAGTTTTTGATGAATTTAATCCCGATCTTGCCATCGTTGATATTAAAATGCCTAATATGGACGGCCCCACTTTTTCTAAACACGTCTTAGAAAAAAAAGCCTCATTCCCGATTATTATCATCACAGGTTTTGCAGCCCAATACAATATTGAAGAAATTAAAGAGCTTGGTATAAAAAAAATTCTGATTAAACCACTTATCCTGGAAACGCTCTCCGAAGAAATTCAGAAATATCTCAGTTGATTTTTTCCCCTATAAAAATACAATTCGATGCCTGCCATTGAACAATAATTTTATTTCTTGTAAATTTGCCTTTCAATTTTAAAAGGAAAATTTTTGTTCAAGTTTATACTCCCCTTTTTATTCTTATTTTCGGTTAATTTATACTCCCAAAATTATTTATGGCCCACGGATGCCAGCAATGCGTTATCCTCAAGTTTTTGCGAATATCGGCCCGGCCATTACCACTCGGCCATCGATATAAAAACATGGAATAAAGAAGGTTATAAGTGTTTTGCCATTGAGGACGGGGTGATAGAGCGTATTAAAATATCGCCTTTTGGCGCAGGAAAAGCCCTTTATATAAAACTAAATGATGGCCGGCGTGCGGTTTATTTTCATCTGCAAAGGTTTACAAAAAAACTGGAGCAAAAGATTAGTGAGCGGCAGCGTGCGGAAAAAAGCTACTCCATAGAGTGGTGGCCAAAAAACTGGCCGGTAAAAAAAGGCGAGATTGTCGCTTATACAGGCCAGACAGGAATTGGAGTGCCGCATTTGCATTTTGAAATTCGGGATAAGAAAAGCCGTCCCTTAAACCCATTAAAATTTTATAAAAATGTGCGCGATAAAATTCGTCCCAAATTAAAAGAGCTGCTTATAATCCCTCAAAATGAAACAAGTTTGGTAAACAACTCTTTTAAGCCCCAAAAATTCTCTCTCGTACAGCAAGGAAAAATCTATATAATTAAAGAGGCAATTCATGCCAGCGGTTTACTTGGCCTTGCGGTGAGCGGCTACGATCAGGCAGATGGCGTAAATAATAAGATCGGATTTTATAAATCGATATTAAGGCTTCAAGAGAAACCCATTTTTGAAAAAGCATACGACCGTCTCAGCTTCAAAAACACACGCATGGTTGATATTGATATTTATTATCCTGAAAAGGCCCGGACACGAAAAAGATTTTATAAACTTTATATTGAACCGTTTAACAAGCTTGGATTTTATGATCGGAACTTGGGAGATGGGTTAGTTAAGGTTAAGGATGATATGCTTGATTTTGAAATTACAATCGAAGATTATTATAAAAACCGCAGCACGGTTAGAGGGAAAATTTTGCCTGGAACAAATAGGGCCGTCAAACTTAACCAGTTTAGCGTTTTAAATGAAAGTGTCTATTTAAAATTAACCGTTCCCCGGCAAATTAAAAGCTTAAAGTTTTATTCCGGAGAATCTACGGATAAATTAAAAGAAATCACCTATTATGAAATAATTGAACATGCCTTAAATGGCATTGAAAATATTATGTTTGTAAAGGTGCGCCTGGCAGATAAAGGTGATTTTATAATTCAATCTGTTTTTGAAAACAAATATGGGCAAAGTATAAAAACGCCGGTTTATTTAAATAACCTCCAAAAACAAAAGGTGAAATCCGATCTAAAACTATTTGGTAAACAGCTCTATCTGTCATTTGATAATATGATCGATTCTGAAAGCCTGACACTAAATATCCATCATAATGGCCAGTTTATGGAAAGCCGATTAAATATTATAAATAGTGGCGCTGAGTTTGTTTTTCCCGCTAAGAAGTTTAATATGGGCGATCTTAGTTTTAATTTACAGGATTTAAATACGGTTTATTTTGACACCACATTTACACCTCATTTGTTTTTGCCCAACCAGGTTCAGAGTTTTTCATTTTATGAGGATTAGTTGTCAATTTCTACGATGGCCAATACGGTTTATGACACATTGTTTTTTACCGTAGATAAAAAAGAGGTGGTTGGGGAGATTTTTGACCAGCCTGTTTTCGGAAGTAGTTACAAAATGCGTATCGGTGATCAGATTCTAAGCCGTAGTCTTACGTTAAGTTTAAAAAGTGATTCGTTGTTTTTCCCTGATGGACGCGCGGCGATTTATTCTATTACCAGTAAAGGGCTTAAATTTGTTGGCGGGAAGTATGATCCCAAAACAAAAAATATTTCTACACGGGTTAAAACATTTTCCACCTATATTATTGCCGCCGATACAATTGCCCCGGAGGTGAAAATAAGAAAACCTTTGGCAAATAAGACTTATAAACAGATGCCTGAAATTATTTTTAAAGCCCACGACACAATTTCTAAAATTGGCTCGGATAGAAATATCGAAATTTATTTTGACGATGACTATGTGGTGCCGGAATGGGATTTTGAGCGGAATATTGTGGAAGGCAAGCTGCATTATACGCCCTCAAAAGGGAAGCATCAGATTATGATAAAAGTGAAAGACCAGGCCGGAAATGTTACAAAGAAGATTGTTTCGTTTTTTATAAACTAAAATATATTTGATACATTTTGAAAAAGTCAATTTGGACCAGTCTTGAAGGCATTTAAAACATGATCCCAATCGCCGATGAAAGCCCAAAGCGTTACCTGCCGATAATAAATTATATCCTGATTATTGTAAATATTGCCGTTTATATTTTTCAGCCTGCTGCCCATTTTGGCCAAAATATTTTTTTTGAAACCTATGGCGTAATTCCTACACGTATTTTAAATGCAGATCATTTTCTCTCCTATTTCCCGGTTTTCACCTCGATGTTTGTACATGGAGGTTTTATGCACTTGGCCGGGAACCTGCTTTATCTGTGGATTTTTGGCGATAATATCGAGTATATTTTAGGTCATTTTCGCTACCTTATGTTTTATTTGGTTGTGGGGATTGGCGCGGCATTGATGCAGGTCCTCTTTTTTCCTGATTCAAGCGTCCCGATGATCGGGGCCAGTGGGGCAATATCGGGTGTGCTGGGTGCGTATCTGGTAAAATTTCCACGCAACCGGGTTTCTATTTTGGTTTTCTTAGTAATAATAATCCGGGTGATTAAGGTTCCAGCCTTTATGGCTTTGGGGTTGTGGTTTTTATTTCAGCTCTATAATGGTTATTTTACGGATGCGGTTGCAAGCGGTGGTGGTGGCATTGCCTGGTTTGCACATATAGGCGGTTTTTTATCGGGTTTTGTTTTGATTAAATTGTTTGAGTGGTACCCGAGGTATAGATAAATTGATCAATTGATAATTGAAAAGAAAAAGATGAACTCTGAAAAACAATCATATAATGTTTTAGTTCTTTGGGCACTTTTGTTTTTTGCATCCATTTTGTTTGGGCAGGAAGTCATTTATCTGGAGCAAAATATTCAGTCCAGCGGAATGAATATGGGGCAGCCAATGCAAAGTATTACAAAATCCTGGATTTCTGACAAGAAGGTGCGTATCGAGCAACCGGGGCAAATTATGTTGCTTCTGTTTGATGCGAAAAAAGTTATTACTCTGATGCCCAAAGAAAAACAATATATCGAAATGTCCTTCGAGGAGCTGGACCAGTTACTAAACCTGAGCAATATGATTATGCAGGCAACTGACCAGAAAAAAATTGTATTTGAAAAAACAGATATGAAGAGAAAAATAGGTAATTGGGCTGCGTATCAAATTGTATCGAATAGTGATACCCGCAAACTGCAAATTTGGCTAAGTGAAGATGTTAAAATAGAACGTGATGCCCTGATTAAAATGTATGAGAAGATGCCCGGTATGTCGTCGCTGGTTTCCTCTATGAAAAACAGTATGCAATTTCCCGGCTTTCCGGTTTTAACGAAAGTTGATATGAACATTATGGGGATGGAAATTAAAACAACAATTGAGTTGATTAAGGCCGAAAAACGAAGTTACTCCGACACCTTATTTATAACCCCGCAAGGATTTGAACAAATTGAGAACCCGATGAAGATGTTGGAAGACTAATGGTCAATGTTAATAATTTGTTTTTTTTAATTCAGGTTTAAATCCCTTTTCTTTCGCAGGTGTGATCCTTCGTAGCTTAGGATGATACCGGGAGTGTCATTCTGAACATAACAGGGTGGAGAGAAGAATCCCTACCGGGAGCAATGAGGGGATTCTGAAACAAGTTCAGAATGACGGGGGAGCGCTTTAGGTGAGTTAGACGGATCATTTCTGTTAAGAAAATGGGCAATGCTTTTAAGGGCGATGAGGCCTGAAAGTTTTGTATCGGACTCACATTAATAAAAGTTTTTATTGAAAAAAGAGAAAGGTGGCAAAAATGGAATTTTATGGTGAAGTGGAAAACAAGACGTTATCGGTTAGTGATTTACAGAAACGTGTTTCTATAAAAAATCTTACGGATTTATGCGAATCCATCGCCGAGGTTATTGAGGATGAAGGAAATAAAGGCTTGCTCTGGACAATCTGGGGCGAATTTATTGTCAATCGTGAAGAAATAATCCATGGTGTGCGTTTCACTTTTCCCCAATGCCCCAACGTGATCGCCTGGACAATTACAATCGAAGAAGACGGAAAGTCTATTCGGGTTCACTGTACGATTAACCGCAAAGAACATGACCAGGATTTTATTGAATCGATTGAAGACTTTGTGTCGGACTGGGAAACGGGCCTCAAAAAGGCGTTGGAAAATCAAGAGACGGTTAGTTCATAAGAAGATATTTTATTTTGGAAGAATGGAGTTTATAATGAATAGATTTGTATTAATTGTTACAATGCTGTTAATAAGTATTGGGTTCCAAAATGGGGAAGGTGGTACAATGGATTTATCCTGGATGGAAAAATCTAAAATTAAAATGAATGACGAACTCCTGCAAAAATATGGCGAGGCACAAAAAGAGCGTATAGAGCGCGGGATTAAACAGGTTTCTGATTTTTGGCGTGCCGAAGATGGCGATGCTACAGAATTTGAATCATTTGTTCGGATTAATTTTGCTGGAGATCAAAAGACACTGGATACCATGTTTGAACGCTACCAATGGCTTTTGGAAAAAATTAACGGCCATATGAACGAGATTACCCTTGCCGTGCGTTGGCAAACCGATCTTGATTTAGGGCCTATTTTACCATTTGACGAGACCTTTGCCGGGTTTAATCCGTCAGCGCATATCGCGGATGATTTCTTTAAAAATAAGCTGGCCTTTATCGTCCTGCTTAATTTTCCGCTCACAACTTTAGAGCAGCGTTTGACAGATGGTGAAAACTGGACACGCCGCCAATGGGCCGAAACACGATTGGCGCATAATTTTGATACACGTGTCCCGGCCGAGGTAAACCAGTCAATCTCCGAAGCGGCGGCCGTGGCAGATCAATACATCGCCGGATACAATATTTGGATGCACCATCTTCTTGACCAAAATGGAAAACGAATTTTCCCGGAAGGGATGCGCCTGCTCTCACACTGGAACCTGCGAGATGAGATAAAAGCACAATACAGCAAGGGTGAGGCCGGCTTGCCCCAACAACGGATGATCCAGAAAGTGATGGAACATATCGTGAACCAAACCATCCCGGAAGTGGTTGTGGACAATCCGCATGTGGATTTGAACCCGTATACTGGCGATGTGACGAAGGCGGCTGTAAACGACTCTGATGAACCTGCGCCGGAGGACTTAAAAATTTCCAATGCTGCCGAGCCCAATACCCGTTATAAAGTTTTACAAGGCACCTTTCTGGCATCCAAAGAGCAAGATGTCTATTCGCCAACAGCGCCCACGCATATTGCCCGCAGTTCTGATGTTGGGCGTGAAATCCCCGAGCAGCGGGTAAAAGAGATGTTTGAACAGGTGATGACCTCGCCTCAGGTGAAGGCGGTTGCGGCATTAATAAAAAAACGGTTGGGACGTGATTTGGAACCATTCGATATTTGGTATAATGGTTTTCGTTCCAGCGGTACATACAGCCCACAGCAGCTAGATAAAATCACTAAAAAGAAATATCCAAACCCGCAGGCTTATGCCAAAGATATGCCACGCCTTTTAATGGGCCTTGGTTTTACAAAAGAGCGGGCACACTATTTGGCCGATAATATTCAGGTTGACCCGGCGCGTGGTTCAGGCCATGCCTGGGGCGCCCAGATGCGTTCGGAAAAAGCCCATTTGCGTACACGTGTCGGAAAAGACGGTATGGATTACAAAGGTTATAATATCGCTGTTCATGAAATGGGGCATAATGTGGAGCAAACATTTTCGTTAAAAGATGTTGATTATACTTTGCTGCAAGGCGTGCCCAATACCGCTTTTACCGAAGCGTTGGCCTTTGTTTTTCAGGGTAAGGATTTAGAGCTTTTGGGATTGGCCAAACCGGATGCAAAAAGCCTGGCTTCGAAAACACTTAATGATTTTTGGGGTGCGTTCGAGATTGCCGGCGTTGCTTTGGTGGATATGGCCGTCTGGCATTGGATGTACGACAATCCCGATGCGACGCCTGCGCAATTAAAAGATGCCACGGTGCAGATTTCCAAAGATATTTGGAATAAATACTACGCGCCTGTTTTTGGCCAAAAAGATGTGGTGCTTTTAGGTGTTTATTCACACATGATCCACTCTTTTTTATATTTGCCCAATTATCCGATCGGGCACATGATAGCCCACCAGATTGAGGAGCAAATGGAAAAAGCCGGGAATATCGGGCCGGAGTTTGAGCGCATGAGCAAGCTGGGCAGAATTGCACCGGATTTATGGATGAAGCAGGCAACCAGAGCGCCGGTTGGGCCGGATGCATTGCTGCATGCTACGGAAAAAGCTTTGAAGGTAATTGGAGAATAATTTTTAGTAGAGACGCGATTTATCGCGTTTCTGATTTAAGAAAACATCATTACCAAATAATATTTAAATCACACCGTCATTTTTTAGATTGGAAATGGCTTCTTCCGTATAGCCCAATCTTTCCAAAATCTCATTAGTATGTGCCGATAAATGCGGTGGGGGCGATTCAATCTTGCCTGGCGTTTTGCTGAATTTAGCGGTGAGGTTGAACAATTGTAAATCGCCAATATCGTCATCCTTGATGGTTGACAAGGTTTCACGGAATTTTATCTGGTCGGCAACAAGCGCATCCTGCATGGAGAGGATTGCCCCCGAAGGCACGCCGGATTTGTTAAGTACCGTCACCCAATGATCGGTATTTTCCTGTTTAAGCTTTTCTTCCAAAAGGGGCGTTAATGCCTTACGATTCTTTTTACGTGTATCGCGCTCTTCAAAACGGGGATCCGCTTTTAATTCCGGTACGCCAAGCACATCGCAGACACTATGCCACTGCTCTTGCTTATTAGCAGCGATATTGATATAACCGTCTTTGGTGAGAAAGGTACCGGAGGGGGCAGCTGTAAAATTATCATTGCCCATTAAGGTTGGCTCTTTCCCCCCGATCAGCCAGTTGGCAGCTACCCAGCCCATAAGAGGCATGACTGAATCCAGCAAAGCCACATCGATAAATTGTCCTTCGCCGCTGCGTTCACGATGGAACAGGGCAGACATGACGGCAAAGGCAGCATTTAACCCGGCTACGGTGTCGCACAAAGGGAATCCGGCACGCAATGGGTTTAAAGTTTCATCGCCATTAATGGACATGACGCCGCTTAAGCCTTGCATAATCTGGTCATAAGCGGGCTTTTGTGAATCGGGGCCTTCCTGGCCAAAGCCTGAAATGGCGCAATAAATAATTTTGGGGTTTATTTCGGTAAGGTCGTCATAGCTCAGGCCAAGACGCTTCATTACGCCAGGACGAAAATTTTCAATCACAACATCAGCTTCTTTTACAAGCTTACGGAAAATTTCTTTCCCTTCATCAGCTTTAAGGTTTAGGGTCAGTGATTTCTTATTGGCGTTCTGTGCCAAAAAGCTGGTGCCCATTAATTTTTGGTTGAACTCCGGTACATTACCTAGCTTACGGGCAAGGTCACCACCTTTTGGGTTTTCAACTTTAATCACTTCCGCACCAGCCAATGCCAAATGCAGCGTGGCAAACGGCCCCGAGAGCACATTGGTTAAATCTAATACTTTGATATTTTGGAGTAGCTTCATGGTAAATCCTAATTGACAATTGAGAGTTGAAAATTGATAATTAACCCGGTTTAATTAAATTACTTTTGCTCTGTTTTATTTAATAATAATAACCAGTATTTCTGCTTCGTTGGCTTCTTTAAGAGAAATAGATAGTTTATGAATAAAATCTGCTTTACTCTCTGCGTGTTGGGCTTCTCTTACCATGGCTCCGATTGCTGTCCCACACCGCAATATCTGCTTAGATAGAACAAATTATTTTTTATCACTTATAAGAAACCTATAGAGATTAACAATCCGGACAGCTAAATTAAAACTTTTGTCCAAAATAATGTTATTATCCATTATCCATTTGTTTCTCAATACTCCCCGATTTGTAGATCATGCCCGGTAGTTCTTTGTTTAACATCGTGCTGGCTTCGCGGGCCGTAGTGATTATTAAATCCAGATCAATATCAATTTTATAACCCATTCGGTGTAGCATATGCACCAAATCCTCCGTACACACATTTCCACCCGCTACCGATGTGAATGGGCAACCGCCTAATCCAGCAAAAGAGGATTCCAGCGTTTGCACGCCCGATTCGACGGCAGCCACGCAATTAGCCAGCGCCATAGCGTAGGTATTATGGAAATGGGCTGTAAGTTGCAGGTTGCTGTCCAGCTTAAAAACTTTTTCAAAGAGGCGTTTAACCTGGTTGGGATCAGCATGCCCGGCCGTATCTGCCAGGCTGAAATTATTAAAGCCGGCATCAAGGTATTTGCCAATAATTCTCAGGACTTGTTCCTCGGCAATTTGACCTTCGTAGCCGCAGCCAAAGGCAGATTGCACGGAAAGTTGCACGACTTTATTGGCCGCCTGGGCATCTCCGGCAATTTTTAAAACACGTCCCAAAGCTTCGTCAACCGACATTCGTGTATTTTTCCGGCTATGGGTCTCACTGGCCGAAACACCCGTACAAATCATTTCCACGCCGCACTCTAAAGCCCGGTCCAGGCCGCGTTCATTTAATACAAGCCCGGATAGAAGGTTTGTCCAGGGTTTATCCGCATCTGTTGCAAAATATTTAAACAGCTCGTCCGTATCGGCCATTTGCGGCACATATTTGGGGTGCACAAAAGAACCCAGCTGGATAATATTCAATCCTGCTTCAATAAGTTGATGCGCCCATTTTATTTTGGTTTTGGTAGGAATTACCTGTTCTTCCATCTGAAGCCCGTCCCTTAAGCCGACTTCATGGATTTTTATAGCTTTCATGATTTTACTCATATTTTAAGAAAATATTATTTAATTAAATTCACATTCCAGTCTGCGTCCACCCATAAACCGATAATTTCAATTTTATCATAATTTTGTTTAATAAATTTTATGGCCTCAATCGTATGTTCGCGTTGTTTCGATTCTTTGGCTGGGTTTCGCGCGCAATCATAATGGCCTACAATGGCAATGCCCTTGGATTGATGGATATGAACAGAAATATCGATACGTTTGATGATAGAGCGTACACCCGACATATTATTGCGTTCTGCCAGGATAAGGTTGGGGCCGGCCTCAGTAATCATATCTACATATTTTGCATTGAAATATTTTTGCAGATATAAAATTACTGGTAATTGGGTACGACCGTCCATGCATGAAATTGCTGTACAAAATGACATATTTTCCTGATTTCCTTTCTGAATATAATTGTCATTCCGTAGAAATCTTTTTAAAACAGCATATTCTTTTCCGCAAACGGTTTCTTACAGAATGACATTTATTTTGATCGAATTTCTTACAGCTCCGTTGCTACGGCCTCTGCCATTTCAAGCGTTGTTGTATTTCCCCCCATATCATAAGTTTTGGCATTGCCTTCTTTTATAACTTTAGCGATGGCATTTTCAAGGCGCACGGCCATTTCTTTTTCACCCAACCAGTCCAACATTAGTTTAGCTGTTAAAAACATAGCCATTGGGTTTACTTTGTATTTGCCGTGATATTTTGGCGCGGAGCCATGGGTTGGTTCAAAGACCGCATAATCATCGCCCATATTACCGCTGGATGCAAAACCAAGGCCGCCAACTAACTGTGCCGCAAGATCCGACAAAATATCGCCAAACATATTTTCCGCAACCATCACGCCATAATCCATTGGGTTTTTAACAAGCCACATGGCCTGTGCATCAATGTTGGTTTCCCATAATTCAATACCCGGGTAGTTCTTGGCCACTTCACGCGCAGTACGCACCATAAGCCCGCCGGTCTCACGTAGTACATTCGGTTTGTCTACAACGGTCACAGATTTATAGCCATATTTTTTGGCATATTCAAAAGCGCCAGTCACAATATTTCGGCATTTCTGACGGCTCATAATCCGTGTAGATAGTGCAAGGTTTTCGAGACCATATTCGGCAAATTTTTTCATTTTGGGATGATTTTTATCTAGCACGTCAAACACCTCTTGCGGGATTGGGTGAAACTCCACGCCGCCGTACATCCCTTCTGTGTTTTCTCGGAATACAACAAGGTCGATCCCTTCTTTTAAGTTTAACGGGTTGCCGGGATAGGCTTTGCAGGGGCGTAGGTTAGTATGCAGGTTAAACTCCTGACGCAAGCGTACAATTGGGGAAAAATAGACAAGCCCTTTGTCCTTCAGGTTGTCGTCCAACACTTCCTGGGCTTCTTCCTTTGGCATGGATGTAATCGCGCCAAAAAGGGCACAATCCGTCCCTTTCATCATTTCTACTGTACGCTTTGGAAGCGGTTCGCCTTCATGTTTCCAAAATTCCCAGCCAATATCGCCATGTATGTATTCAGCATCAAAGCTATGTCTATCGAGAACAATCCGTGTTGCTTCCATAACATCGTTTCCAACGCCATCGCCCGGTAACCAGGCAATCTTATATTTTGCCATTTATAAAATCTCCTAAAGTTTTAAATGATTGATTTTTAATTATAGTATGTGGCAATATACAAAAAAAAGAATGCGATAATCCATAAAAATCACTGGGTTTATTTGACTCTAATCCCGGCTATTTTAAAGATGAGTATTTGACGATTGTAATTTTGTTTTGAGTGTAAAATTCATTGATTTTAAATGATTTTCTGCCGATAATTTGTCCAATGTGCGAGCTTGTACTGGTTGATGATGTTATGCTGAACCCATCGAATTTTGGCATATTTTTTCCTATATGAAGGTAGGGATTTTTTTTTATGAAGCGATAATTTTGAGGCGTTATTAATTTATTGTGGCGGGTGATAATTCTACTTAAAAATTAGATTTCCTTTTATTGGAATAAAGCGGATTATCCCGTATCTTTGCGGCTAAAATTAAATCAAGAAAAAGACTAAAGAAAATGACAGATAAGGCTGGGATGTACCTATCCCAAAAGGAAGTAGCAAGACTTTTGGGATTGCCGGAAGTGACCGTTCAGAGGTGGATCCATCAAGGTAAAATCCCTACAAAAACTTTAGGCAAAAAAACCGTTTTAAAGAAAAGTGAAATTCTAAATTGGGCCAAGGCGCACGATTTGGATATAAAACAAAATCAAAGCGCACAAGCAAACAATCCCCAAAGTTTATTTTCCCTGACAAGTGCGGTTGAAAAAGGTGGAATTTATGTTCAGATCGATGCACACGATACTTATTCTGCGTTCGAAAACTCATTAAGTCAGTTTTCCTTCTTGGAAAATGAGGATAAAAAATTAATTTTAAACGAATTAATCAACCGCGAAGAACTGGCATCTACAGGGATTGGAAATGGTATCGCCATCCCGCACACACGCAGTCGTCTGCATCTAAATCTGGATTCGGCCCATATTCCCGTAATATTTTTAAAGGAGCCTATTCCTTTTAACGCAGTTGATAAAAATCCGGTTTCTGTATTGTTTATGATTTTTACAACAAATGTAAAGGAACATCTTAAAATGCTTGCAAAGCTTAGCTATATCTTGCAGCAAAATAAAATATTACAGTTACTAGCTGATCGAAATAGAGACGGAAATCTGATTGAACAGATAAAGGTTGTTGAGAATGAGCCACACTAAAATGGGCAAGCTGGCAAAAAGATGGTTTGGTTTTCGGCAAATACTTATCAACTCGGACGAACGTTTTAAACTCGGGTTTATTGGTGTTTTTGTTGGTGTAACAAGTAGCCTTGCAGCCGTTGGTTTAACGAAAGGTCTGAGTTTTTTTCATCATTATTTTAGCCAGGTCGAGCACCCGGTTATTTCTATAATTCTTCCTGCCATTGGTTTGTTACTCACAGTCGTCCTACTCAAATATGTAATTAAAGATTTTGGCGGACATGGCCTTCCGGAGGTGATCCATAGCCTTAGTTTGAAAGGCGGGGTCATAAAATTACGCTCATCTTATTCCAAATTAATCGGCAGCCTTATCACCATTTCTTTTGGTGGCTCTGCCGGGCCGGAAGCGCCGATTGTGGTGAGTGGCGCTGCATTGGGCTCTAATGTTGCACGTTTTCTAAAAACCAATGAAAAAATCAGAATTGCCGTGGCCGGTTCCGGCGCAGCGGCTGCCATTGCTTCCATTTTTAATGCGCCTATTGCCGGTATAATTTTTACCATGGAAGTGATTATTGGCGAATGGACGCCCGTCTATCTTTTACCAATTGTAATCGCCTCGGTTACGGGCACGGAGATAAGCCGGCTGTTAAATGGCAACCAAATTCAATTTTCCCATGAACTGATCAAAGTAAATTTGAATGATATTTTCTTGTCAATTTTCCTTGCGCTTGTTTGTGCATTTTTCTCGGTTTTGTTTATCCGCGTGCTTAGGAACAGCTCAAAATATCTGGATAAATACCTAAAAAATATTTTACTCAAAGCCTTTCTTGGCGGACTGATTATCGGCCTCATCTCATTTAATATCCCATATATAAAAGGCGAGGGCTACAAATTTGTCCAGGATATTATTACCGGGCATTTTACCTCCGGGATACTATTTATTTTGTTGATAATTGTGCTGAAAATTTTTGCCACATCGCTTACTTTGGGTGCGGGTGGTGCGGGAGGTGTTTTTGCGCCATCGCTGGTGATAGGCAGCTCGGCAGGATTGTTCTTTTATCTTGTGATCCGTGCGCTTTTTCCTCAATTGGAGATGAACGAAGCCGGTCTTTTTGCACTGGTGGGCATGGCGGGTGTTTTAAGTGGCACCTTGCAGGCACCCCTAACGGGCATGTTTTTAATCATCGAAATTAGTAACGGCTATGATGCAATCCTGCCTTTGTTGCTCGTTTCATTTTTAACATCGGCAATTGTAAAACAATTTGAGCAGCATTCAATTTATCAGTATGAGTTAATCCAAAAGGGGCATTTGCACCGGCCACGAACCGATGGAAAAATTTTAGCGGACATCAATCCACGGGAGTTATTGGAAAATGACCTGACCCTTGTTTATCCGGATATGTTGCTAAGTGCGTTGATCCCGAAAATAAAAAAATCCAATCGTAACTATTTTCCTGTTGTAGATCGTGAAAACGGTTATCTTCTTGGCATGGTTTATTTCAATGATATTAAGGACTTTATTTTTGATCACACCCTGATCAATTCAATTTTAATTGAAGAAGTTATGCACAGCGATTTGACAACAATTTCAATAAGGGACAGTCTTAATGATATTCAGAAAAAATTTGAGCAGACCAATTCATGGAGTTTGCCCGTAGTGGAAAACCAGAAATATATGGGTTTAATTTCCAAGGCTACCATGCTGGATCTTTACCGCAAGGAATTGAAAGTTCAGACGGAACTATAATTAAACCGGGTTTTAAGAAGAAATACAGGAAAGCATAAAATTGTCATGCTTTAAGGGACCAAATTAAAAATTCCAAACCGCTCCTAAAGCGCAAATCGATTTTTGTGATTTATATTTTGGATTTCAGATATTAGTTATTATTGATAGTTTTCGGGCAATCTCCTAATTTTACCGCCAAATATTAAAAAGAAAAGTAGTACAGATGTCTGATCAGTTAAACACATCGTTTTATAAAAAAATCTCCAATCAATCTTCCCGTTTAATTCTCTCCCTGCTAGAGCGGGCACGGCTCTCCGAACATACGTTTGTATTATTGATCGCCGTAATCATCGGCCTTTTGGGCGGTTATGGCGCAGTGGTCATCCAGTTTGCCATCAAAGTGTTTCAGGAAATGTTTTGGGGAGGTGAGTTTACCATCGCGGCCATTGCAGCAAAACCGTGGTATTGGAAAATTATCATTCCCCTCATCGGGGGGATTGTTGTCGGGTTGGTGATCCGCTTTGTGGCCAGCGAGGCAAAAGGGCATGGTGTACCTGAGGTTATGGAGGCCATTGCTTTAAAAAATGGGATAATCCGCCCGCGTGTAGTTATTGCCAAACTTTTTGCATCGGCCATTTATATTGCCTCGGGTGGTTCCGTGGGCCGGGAAGGACCGGTTATTCAGATTGGTTCTGCGGTAGGGTCGAGCATCGGGCAGTTTATAAAGGCCAATCCCAAACGGATGCGAACCTTCGTGGCTTGTGGCGCGGCCTCGGGTATCGCGGCTGCTTTTAACGCACCGATTGCCGGCGCCTTGTTTGCCGTGGAAATTATTTTGGGCGATTTTGCTGTGGCCCAGTTTAGCCCGATTGTAATTTCTTCTGTAACGGCAACAGTCGTCTCGCGTCATTTTTTAGGAAATTTTCCGGCATTCGTTGTCCCATCTTATTCACTTTCTTCGCCATTCGAGCTTTTCAATTATGTTATTCTTGGCTTCCTTGCCGGGGTAGTGGCTGTTTCATTTATAAAAATGCTTTATTTCTCCGAGGACTTTTTTGATAAAATTGCACTGCCTGATTATATAAAAGGGGCCATTGGCGGTTTGTTGATTGGCCTGATCGGTATTTACTTTCCGGAAATTTTTGGTGTGGGTTACGACGCTATGGACGAAGCGCTGGCCAGTGGTTTTATCTGGCAGCTTGCCTTGGCGCTTGTCCTTATAAAAATGATTGCAACATCCATCAGTTTGGGCTCAGGCGGTTCGGGCGGCATTTTTGCACCTTCATTATTTTTAGGCGCGATGCTTGGCGCGGGGTTTGGCGGTGTCGTCCATCAGCTCTTTCCGGCATGGACGGCAGATGCGGGCGCCTATGCCCTTGTGGCCATGGGCGGTGTTGTGGGGGCGGCCACGCATGGGCCGATTGCTGCTATCCTGATTATATTTGAATTGACCAATGATTATAAAATTATCCTGCCTTTAATGATTACTACGATTATTGCCACGTTGGTCGCCCAGCGTTTGCAGAACGAATCTATTTATACACTTAAATTAATCCGCCGCGGGATAAATATTTTTGGCGGACGAGAAATGAATGTATTGCGCTCATTAAAAGTTCGTGATATTGTAAAGCAGGGCATCGATATTATCAACGAAAGTGACAGTTTTAAAGCTATCCTTACAAAAGTATCTTCGTCGACCCATAATTTTATCTATGTAAAAAATGCCGAGGGCAAACTAACCGGATCAATTTCCATGCAGGAAATAAGGAGCACTTTACTCGATTTTGACAATCTTAAAGATTTGCTGATTGCCGCTGATGTGGCCAACCCGAATATAAACATCATCCAGGAAGACAATAATCTTGATTTTGTCATGAAAGAATTTGGCCGTACGGGGATGGACGAGCTTCCGGTTGTGGCCAGGAGAAATGATAAAGATGAAATTACGGGTACCATCTGGCAGCGTGACGTTATCGAGGCATATAACCACCAGATATTTTTACGCGATATGTCCGGTGAAATTGGGCAAAGTTTTAAGCATTTGAAGAAAATTAAAAGTGTGCATGTGGTGGAGAGTTATCACCTCTCGGAAGTGGAGGCGCCAACGACTTTTATCGATAAAACCTTGCAGGAAATTTCCCTGCGCAATAAATATGATCTTGAACTACTGTTAATCCGACGTACACAAGAATTAAAAACAAGTTATATTCAGCCGGGTGGAAAAACCAAAATCGAAATGAACGATGTGCTGCTTGTTTTTGGCCCGCAGGATAAGATCGACCGGCTCAACAAAGAGTGATAGCTTTTGTGGATAAGCCCTGTTCATGAAAGGGGCAGTTTTGCCCTGTGGAATTTATTTCTTATTAATTTGAGTTAGTGGTGAAAAACTGACTTCCATCTGAAACCCGATGGCTTGGGCATATTTTTCTACAGTTGAAATAGTAGGTGAAATTTTTGAATTAACATTTTCTAGCCGAGAAATATTACTCTTTTTTGTATGGAGCTTTTCCGCTAGTTGTTCCTGAGAAAGTCCTGCTTGTTTACGAAGTCGGATTAACTTTTTACGTAGTTCATAGGCAGGTGAGAGTGCAATATACTCTTCTTTAACCTCGGGGTTGGCTAAGGCTTTTTTTTTAAATTTTTCAAAGGTTGAAACACTCATTTTTTTATCTCCTTTAAACGTTTTCGTGCAATATTAAGTTCGCGTTTAGGCGCTTTTTGTGTTTTCTTTAGAAAAGAATGTAGGATTATAATTTTCTTTCCTTTCTCTGTACAGTAAATTGATCGGCCTATTCCTTCGGGACCTTTTGCCCTTATCTCAAAAAGGTCTTTCTCAATCTTCGATGTATATGGCATACCCAGGTTGGCCCCAAATTCTTCTATCATTTCCACAATATGTATAAAATTTGCAAGAATTCCTTTAGGAAAACCAAGCGTCTCTTTTTCTACTTTTTTATTGAAGAAAACAACTTTATAATCCATAGGAGAAAGTAATCATATATGATTACTAATGCAATAATGCCGGTTATTTAGTTTTAAGAATGGTAAGCTTGCCTGGAATACATATAATTAAAAAATATGGGGAAGGCGTGTATATTTTTTAAGCAAAGCCGTAATTTCCTCCGATTGGCCCTTAACAAGCTGTGAAATACTTTTAATTTCCGAGGGTTCAATTTTGGCCTGCGATTCGATCCGTAAATTAACCTTAATTTTTTTTTGTGTCCCTTCTGCGAGCAGCGGGTTTAAAAAATGTAGCAACTCGTTTGTAAATGCCGTGTTGGGGTTTAAGATTGTTGCAATGGAAAATTTAAAATCCTTTGCTACCTGCCGCAGTGTTTGTTCGATATAGCCATAATGTGTACAACCTAAAAACAGGCTAACTTCTTTTTGCGGGCGTTCCCCTAAATAATTTTCAATATGCCTGAATATACGCCGTGTTACTTCTTTGATTTCAGGACTGGTATGGTCAAACTCGATTAGTGAAGCCAGGTTTTCCCCGGAAACTTCAAATACAAAAAGGTCGTCCATTTTATAAGCGTTGGAAGCTAAAGTTGTTGGCGTGGCCAAAACAAAAATTGGCTGCGCAGGATTTTCTTTTCGGCGGGCCTCGATCTGAGAACGTCCCGATGAAATAATCTCAAAGGTTGATGAATCGGTTTTTGCAAAAGGGGTTAAAGGATAGATGGCCGATAAAGTATTGCAGGCAATGGCCAGCGCATCGGGCTTATAATGGCCCCCGATCCATGCCAGCGCATTGTTAAAAGTATCGATCTTATCCTGCATCTTTTCCATGCGGTTGTAGCCCTGTCCGCTCTCCGGCAGCGCGTTAAAAAAGATAATTTCCATTTCTTCGCATAAAAGATTCGTGGCTTTTTGTTCAATTTCTTTTACAAAGTCAGCCATAATCGAAAGGCCGCCTAAACCGGAATCCGTAAAGACAAAGGTAAGCTTTTTTTTATTGGTCATTATTTGTTTCGGGTTGGAGTAACGGGCCGATAATTTGGGCCCAAAGATTATATCCGTTTGTGTTGATGTGCAAGCCATCGCGTGAGAGGCCTTCATTTAAATAATTTTTTGGATCGATAAACCGTGCATATAAATCAATAAAGGGAATACTTTTTTCGCGACAAATTTTTTGCAGAAATTGATTTATTTCCCGTACCTGGTCAGTCATTGATTTGCTCCATTCTTCTGTGCATGGCAGGAGGCTTTGTACATAAAATTGTGTTTGTGGCAAACCCGATTGGATCAGTGAAAACAATTCGATGTATTTTTGCCGCATATATGCCACACTTTGGTCAGCGCCAATATCGTTTATGCCAATCATTAAAAAAAGCTTTGCCGGCCTAGGTTGTATTGCGGAAAGTTCCAAACGCGCAATTACCCCGTCGATCGAATCACCACCAATGCCCCGGTTAATAATCGGGCTGTCGGGAAAATATGTGCCTAAAGGAAATTCTTCCGTAATCGAATCGCCCAGAAAAAGAATACCATTTTTAGGTACGGATGAAAGTTCTTCTTTAAAAAGGGCATAGCGTTGCTGCCAATGTTCCGAGCGCATTCTACATCCCCGAGTTGTCGAGGTTAATTTGGTTGGAGATGGCCATTTCGTCTTCCGCTTCCTGGATCATCCCTTTCTGGACATAAAGCCGCGAGAGGGCGGTGTGGGCCAGGGCATCTTTGGGGTTAATGCCGATCCATTTTTTTACGACTGTAACAGCGTTGTCAACCTCGCCTTTGCGGTTTAAGGTTTCGGATAGGGCGCTGTAAGCTGCCTCAAATTTATCATCAATTTCAAGGGCTTTTTCAAAATTTTCTTTGGCTTGTTCGTATTCGCGCTTTGCAAAATGCTGAAAGCCGGCGTTTAATAATTCTTGTTTGGTCATTTGTTTTTCCGGTCCTGTGTGTTGGTTGTATATGTGATTAATTGTCTATAAAACTTTACTGGCAATGGCCACAATTAACGAATCGCCTTTTATAAAGGTGGCCAATTCTTTAATTTCGCCCTGATTGACTGTGCTGATTTTGCCAAAGTCCGGTTTAAAATCATTGTTTAGCCAAAGCAGGCCGTAACTTGCCCAGCGTTTGG
Source organism: Calditrichota bacterium (assembly GCA_024277115.1). Taxonomy (GTDB): domain Bacteria; phylum Calditrichota; class Calditrichia; order Calditrichales; family J004; genus JABFGF01. Next base: position 2,080 of record JAJRVW010000015.1, on the reverse strand, counting down.
CATCTACCAGGGCCGCGCGTTTTGCCAGCGCCTGCGCTATTTTTTCCCCGGTTTGAGGGTTGCTTAAGCGCGCATTGCCAAATGATACCAGTGCGTTGTTATCGGGAAGATAGGCGTTAAAAATATAACGTTCTTTATGCAAACGGCTGGAGGGGTTGGCGGTTATCTCCATTTGGACGCTGTACAGGTTTGCCAAAAACGATTTTTCCAGTTGCGGTGCTACAAAATCCGCGGGCGTGCCCGGTACGGTAACTTTTATCATATCCTGCTTTTTTTCATCCGGCTTGTTGCAGCTCCATAAAAAAAATCCTGCCAGTAAGATGATGAGTGTTCTTTTCATAATATTCTTCCGTTTTTATTTTTTTGATTTTATCGAAAAAAGGGAACCACATCAAATAAGAATTCCTTTCCCGGGATAAAAAAATTGTGGCTGTGCTTATTTAGTTACCCTTCTTATGAATTTAGTTAAATGTTTTAAGTTCAATCCCCGGGTTCTTTCCGGGATGTTTTTTAGTATTTAAATTTGGGGTTTCGGACGGGTGTTTTTTCAGTCATCGTGTTTTTAAGGCTTGTCCGGGTTAGGGGATTGCTCAATAATCCTTGTCGTTTTTCATCTCCTTGCGGATGTAGTTAAAAAGATAAATGACAAATGAAAGGGTGATGGCAATGATCATAAAATAGGTCATAAAATCTTTATAGCCATTGGCCCGGATAAATTCCATGATACTGTCTAAATCGATGAAAAATAATTTCATTTCTACCTCTTTCAGGTTTTGTAAGCTATGGTTATAAAAGTTATAAAGACAAAAACGATAACAGGTAAGAGGGTTTTCCATGCAGGATGCGCTTTTTTGAGCTCCATAAACTGAAACCCGATACTTAAAAATTTGATTCCGTAAAGCAGTAAAATGAGCAGGGCCAAAGTTCTGCCGCTAAGGGTAGAATCGGAGAAGAAATAGCCGGTGACGGTTAAGCTGATCAAGGCCAGCCAGGTTATTAGATTTGCTTTCATAAGTTATTAATTCCTTTCATCCGCACTTAATGTTTATTTTAAGCCCTGTTTTTGATGCTTCGACACGCCATAGAATGGCTGCTCAGCATGACAGCCCCAGAGGTCTTTATGGACGGACACATTTAGAGATTACTATCCGTTTTTTCAATGTAATAGATAGAGAACGGGGAAGAGCAACATCCAGATAAGGTCGCACATGTGCCAAAAAGCCCCGCCGCTCTCCACGTCAAAATAATTGTCTTTGGAGTAATGCCCGTTTTTAATTTTAATAATCAGATAACCGAGAATGAGCAATCCGATAAAAACGTGAATTAGATGAAAACCGGTCAAAAGCCAGTAAAAAGTAAAAAATGTATTATACTCCAAGCCGATGCCATGTTCAATTTTAGCGCTGTATTCAACGCCCTTTAACACAATAAAAGCCACGCCCAGCACAATTGTAAACCCCATAAAACGGCTGCTTTTTTTATTTTCCCCGGTTTTTAATTTGTGCATCGCGGCCGCCATAAAAAATCCGCTGGTCAGTAAAATGATGGTATTGACGGTTCCCAATAAAACGTTCAACATTTGTTGCGAATTATTAAAAAGTTGCGGATTGCCCAATCGCTGGATTGCAAAGGCGAACAGGGCTACGGTAAAAGTAACGACTTCCAAAGCAATAATCATCCAGATTAATATACCGCCGGGCGGGTGAAAAACATCTTTAGGGTTGTTTTTTTGTAGGGATGTTGCCATAGAGTAATAATATTTGATTCTTAAAAAGAATTTTTTTTACACTTTGGTATAATAATAGTTATCAGTTTTAATCTAAATTAGTCTCAGCTAATTCGGACAATTTCTTTAAGTATTTTTTCTTTTTTAACTCACATTCCCAAAACCTTATTACTTTCCAATTCTTCGTTCTGAGTTTGTTATTTACTGTTTTATCTCTGTCAAGTCCTGAAATAGGTTTACAGTATTTTATTTACTAATTGTTCTTTTTCTCTCCAATTATCCTTTCTGTTTGGTTCTGAAAGGACCGAACAGTTTTCCCTGTTTTGCGAAGCAAAAACAGGGGCGCGGGGGCGG
>JAJRVW010000218.1 GCA_024277115.1 Calditrichota bacterium | reverse complement strand
CGGCCTTAAAACTGTCTGGCCGGCTTCGTTTTGTGCAACATCCCCGTGGCAGTCAATACAATCTATTTTTTCATCGATGTGTAACTGGTGTGAGAAAAGTTTGCTGTAAGCCAATATTTTTGCGGCATTTAACGATGCTTTTACTTCAGGCTCGCCATCAATTTCATGGCAGTCTGCACATGCATCAGCTTCCGGCATCAAATCATCCAGGCCTTTGGTGCTTTGGCTTACATTTGTGTGGCAATCGTTACATTCAAGCTCCTCGTCAACAATGTGCGTATCGTGTGGAAACTCATTTTGCCGTCGATCCTGTCCACAGAGCGGGGCTCCCCAAAACAGGGACAGAGAAAACATGGTTAAGATTAGTGAATACAATTTTCGCATAATTCTCATGCCCTAATATTTAAAAGAATAGTTTAACCGGAACAGGCCGCGTAAATCAGATTCATAAACGCTGTTCACACTTTCCTGAACCTGAAAGCCAAGCCGGAGTGTTTTTAAAAGATTGTATTGCAGCCCGCTAGAAAATGCAGTGGCCGCTTCGCTGATTTGTACGGATTGCCGTTCATATTTATAGTGGCTACTGTAAATATTTAATTTTAGGTTGGATAATATCTGGTAATTTATCTTTGCATAAATCCCCGTATTATCACCGGCATAGCCATTTTGATAGATAAGCCCAATAACGCCCCATTTGTTGCTAAAGGTTGAAATTAATTGGTTGGAGATCTCGCCTTCATCAAAGCGTGTATTTATAAGCTGCAAGCCTATTTGGTACTGGGCAATATTTCGGGTGGCGGCAACACGAACCTGGTTGTGGGCTTTTATTTTAAAGATGCTAAAAAATGAATCTTCATAAACACGTGGTTTCTGGCTGTTAAATTCAGCAGAAAACGACCACAAGTTTAGGTAGTATGTAAGGTTTGTGCGGATGGCCTGGTACTGCGATGTCAGGAGATTGTGATCATATTTAAAGCGGTAAAAAAATTGGTTGAACTTACCGGATAGCGAGGTCCCAACCTGCTGCCAGTAAAGATTGTCCCGCCTTGTTTTTTGAAAATAACTCAGGTCACTTTTAAATGCGCTGTTAAAATGATAGGAAGCATACCCACCCAAAACATTGCCATCATTCCATTGGATTAGTTCCGCTTTTCTATCCAGCGGGGCAACGACGCCACCAACTATTTTTAGATTGAGTTTTTTTATCGGTGATACAGAAAGGAAAAGTGCATCTATAGTGCCGTTTATTACGCCGGAATAAATAAATTGGCGCCCAAGCCTTAGTTCTGTACGCATCCAGGGTGTACGCCAGCCAATGTGAGAATTGTAAACTTTATTTGTCCATTGGGATGGGTTACTATACCTGATTAAGCGCATATTACTTTTAAAATAAATATCAGGATTGGTAGTGGGGGTAATTTTAAAATTAATGCCCTGATAAAAATCGAAATTGTCCTTTTTATCGGATGACTCAAAAGAATACAATGAAGAGGAAAGGTTGCCCTGGATATTTATTTGCGCACTCAGGAGATAGAAACTACTAAAAAATAATAAAATTATCTTTTTCATAATTGGGCCATAAGTTTGTGAGTAAATAATCTTACCTCATTAAATTAAAAGATTCAACAAAAAAAGCCCTGAGGTTCCAGGGCTTTAATCTAAATAACCAAATCTAATTATATCTAATTATTAAAATATTTATACAGCTCCCAAAATATCCTAAATTGGGAGCTGTGGAATGTAGCTCTATTTGATTAAAACCATTTTCTTTGATGCGGTAAAACTATTTGTTGTAATGGTGTAGAAGTAAACACCCGCTGCCAAATTAGAGGCGTCAAACTGTAATAGTTTTTTACCTGCCGGCATGGCTTCGTCATCAATTAATGTTGTTATTAATTGCCCTGTTACATTGTAAACTTTTAAACTAACATTTGATGCTTTTGGTAGTTCAAAAACAATATTTGTTGACGGGTTGAATGGGTTCGGATAGTTTTGCGACAGACTGAATTTAGTCGGCATTTCATTTTCGGTAATATCAATCGCCGTAACACTATGATCCCACCATTTGCCGCCCGGGCCATAATACATCATCAAAGAATCGGCCAAAGCAACATCCGATGCTTCATCCCATGTACCAAGATTGTCACCCGTAAAATCGATACCAAATGAAAGTCCGTCTTTCATGTGGCAACTAGCGGCACAAGCATTAGGCATGGCATACAATTTTGTTTTTTCCGGTGGAATAACTTCAAAAGTATGAGAGTGAATATCATAATTAATAGCAGATTTAACTGTTTTTGGGTTATGGCATTTTGAGCAACGAGAAGCAGATGTAGGGCCATCAGGATCGTATGGGTGATTTGTATGGGCAGATACTATTTCTGCGATCTGTGCTTTATTTGTTTCATAATCAGCTACCCACTCAACCGGGATTGCTTCAAAATCACCATGTGTCGCGTGGCAGGAAAGACAAAGTGTATTGTTGTCGTTATCTGTTGCGATGGTTATTTCTACGCCCAAGCTGTCTTCTTCTAAAATCTCGGTGCGCATTTGGTGTTTTTGGCTGTTATGTACATCGTGGCATTCAAAACAAGTTACCTGATGGTACTGAAATGTAGGCTTGGCGCTTTCCATAAAATCACGAAATTGTTGATGGTGTTTTTTAGAGCTTCTTTTCTCGGATTCATCAACATTATCGCCATAATATCCACCGCCATCAGAGTAAACATCTGCCACTAATTCACCCAGGCTCCAGTTTTCCATGGTATCATCATGGTAGGCAAAACTGAAAGTATTGTTTGGCAGGCTTTTCCCTCGTGAGTGGCACATACCGCACATATTTGTAGCTTGTTCGGGTGTCAGGTCTGTTTCCGGGTTGGTAATATTATCTTTTGTTGGCGCTGCTGCATGGTCTCCTCCTGCACCGTGGCAGGTTTCGCAGCCATTGTTCATTTGTTCTTTAATGCCGTCGCCATCAAAATCAAAAGTATTGTTATTGGTGTACATCGCGGCAGTTGTTGGGTCAATCGCCCCGCCTTGCATTGTCCATTCGCCATTTGCATCTTTTTCGTTTACTACCAAGCCTGTTGTATGGCAACCCGCACAACCTTTTGTCATACTGCGGCTGTTTGTAGAAATATCGGCAAGTGTTGACGCATTGGTAAAAATGGGTACATTTGTGGGTGTGCCATTATCGTAAACCCAGTAATCCGAAGCATGGTATAAAACATACTCGTGTGTCTTTTCGTTATACTGGATCGGTGAGATGTATAAATCGGCAGATTCGACACTATTTGCATCCGGGATGCGCATTACATAGCGTTGTTTGTAGAGGCCGCTTCCACCATAAGTTAGGTAAACCCGGGATGTAACCTCACCAATTGTGATCGTG
>JAJRVW010000217.1 GCA_024277115.1 Calditrichota bacterium | reverse complement strand
TTTCTTTCACTAATCCTATATTTTGATTTTCTCTTTTTGCCATGTTTTTTCCTTTGTTTTTTTGGTCAAACTAAATTTAGGAAGGACATGGCAATTTTTCACATATTTGCCTTTTTACACAAATTTAAGGACGCAATCTTTTGTGGCTGTTCTGAAGATGCAAACCCGACAAAAAACACAGAAGAAACAAATGGTTTAAAGGTAACTAGTCCATCATCGAGTGATTCATGGTTTCCGGGACAAAGCACGGCTGCCGTAAAATGGACATCTGAGATAAATGACCCGGAAGTAAAAGTTGAAATTTATAAAGAAGATATTTTGGTTGGGCTCCTCAGTGAAGCTACCGCAAACGATGGTGAATATAATGGGTTTCAGGTTCCTTCATCAATAGAAAACGGTAGTGATTATAGAATTAAAATCACTTCCACAACTAACTCTGAAGTATTTGATTATAGTGATTATTGTAGTATAAGTGGCACCCTTCTGGTTACGCTGCCTACATCATCCACCACTTGGACAAAGGGTGAAAGTATAACGATCTCCTGGAATACAGGAAACCTTCCTGAGAATGTAATAATTGAATTATATAATTTTGAAACAAGAAAAAAAGTAATTTCTTCAAGCGCTGCCAATAACGGAAATTTTACCTGGTTGGTTCACTCCGATTTGGCAGCATCTTCGGGTTATAGGGTTAAAATAACATCTATTAATGATGAAACTAAAACCAGTTTCAGTTCATTCTTTTTCATTAAGGAGGAAACAACTCTAAACATAACAGAACCGAATAGTTCGACTACCTGGATTGGTGGAACAGAGGATGCTTTAATAACATGGGAAACAAATAGTACCTCTGCCGAGATGAGAATAGAGTTATTTAAAAATGGTAGCTTCTACCTTGTTTTGGAATATAATGCGCCTAATACAGGCTCATATACATTCAAAGAAGTATTTAGGTTTATTCCTTATCTTAATGATGGCGCATATCAGGTTAGGGTTCAAACGGTTTCAGGAGATATTTCTGCTTTAAGCGAAAATTTTACTATCCATGAAAATATTAATATTATAACACCCGCTTTCGGTACAAAATGGCTAACGGGTACAAGGAGCATTGAAATTACCTGGGACCCTAAAAATAGCCCGATGTCTGAGAATGTTGACATCTATTTAACCCTCAATGAGCAGAACGTTTATACGATTGCTACGGGTGTATCCAATTCGGGAAGCAAATTATTTAATTTACCACCAGATATAAAGGGTGTAGTTGGCGCTTATAAAGTTTCTATTCAACATAATAGTCCTGCATATTTTGATGAATCGGGTGGTTTCACAATCGAAAAATCATTTGGCTTTAATGAAACTTTTGAACAAGGGAGCGATAACTGGATTTTTAGTTACAATAATGTCTGGTCAATATTTGATAACGATCAGCTTCAGTTAAAAAATACCTTTTCTAATCAAAACGCTGTTTATTCCATTGCTCTATATAACACAGACTATACAGGTAATTTCACCTACGAATTTGATGTTTGGAATACCAGCTCGGATTATATAGGAATACCCCTATTACTTGCTGATTTTTATCAAAATTATTATGAATATCAAATTTATCAAGATGGCACTTTTAAATTTGTACAATATATAGATCAAATAGAATATACTATTTATACGTCAATAGCTGCTGCTTCAAGTTATAATTTACAAGGTCTTAATAATTTAAAAGTGGAACATATTGATAATAGCTTTAATCTTTATATAAATGATGTTCTTGTTTTCTCAAACGAAAACTTATCGCTTACTACTGGAAGGGTTGGTGCTAGTGGACTTGTCGATCCTAATAAGTATATCCGGTTTGATAATATTAAGTTGCAGTTAAAGTGAAACGTTTAGCCATCTAGAATAACGTCATCTGATCTCCGGATAAATGGTCTGACTCAATCCAAACATTCCGGGTTGGACAAGCAGTAAAGCAAGCAACCCGGATAACTTTTATGAACAGGATCAAAAATAGTAAGACGGAATTTGGCGACAATGTAAGATTTTCAATTGATGAGTTGCGTCGTTGGCTTTGATGTTTATACACAGCAGACAAATAGTTTTAGGGACAGTTTTTACTTTAGTTTAATAAAATTTAGTGTTTATGGAATTTTAATATACAAGTATATGTTTGGGCAGAGATGACTATAGTGTTTCTATATTACGTTTATTGAGAAGACGGTAATTGGCCAAGCCAAATCATTTATGGGGTACACATGCAAAGAAGTTTTGGTTTTTGGCGCTCATGGGCGTTGGTGGTCGGCATTATGATCGGCAATGGAATATTTATGCTTCCGGCAGTGCTCGCGCCTTATGGTAGTTTAAGTTTACTGGGCTGGTTTTTTGCAGGAGGCGGCACCCTGTTCATCGCGCTTATGCTGGGCTCGCTCGCTAAACGCATCCCCAAGCTGGGCGGACCTTATGTGTATACACGCACCGCACTGGGTGACCTGCCCGGATTTCTTGTTGCCTGGGGGCTTTGGATTGCAGTCTGGTCAGCCGTTGCTGCCGGGGCTGTTGCCTTTGTTGGCTACTTCGCCGTTTTCGTGCCCCAGGTAGTAACGGAACCGATCGCGGGGGCTGTTGCCGCCCTGGCTATAATCTGGCTGATCACCGGGATTAACGTGGCTGGTGTTAAATCCGCAGGCATTGTGCAACTGGTTACCACGCTGCTGAAACTCCTGCCATTATTTCTCATTGCAGGCGGTGGTTTGATGCTTGGTGATGTCACTGCCATTCCTGCATCTAATCCGAACGACGAGCCCTTTCCCCTGCTCATAGCCGGGCTTATAATGCTTACTATGTGGGCCTATGTTGGTGTTGAAGGCGTAACCGTTCCGGCCGACGACATCATCGAACCGGAAAAAACAATTCCACGTGCCCTGATAGCAGGAACCTTGACCGCGACGGGTGTGTATATAATCGCTGTCTATGGAGTCATGGCGCTCATACCGGGTGCCGAGTTGGCAATTTCCACGGCACCATTTGCCGATGCAGCCTCATTTCTTTTTGGGCCTTTGGGAAAGGGCCTGGTTGCCATTGGCGCCATTGTATCGATTGTCGGCTCACTCAATGGTAATATTCTTGTCGTTGGTATGATGTCTCGCGCAATTGCGTTGGACAAGCTGTTCCCTGCGCGATTTTCCAAACTTAATACTGCAGGAGCGCCGGCTTTTGCACTTGTTATCTCGGGCTTGTTGTCATCTGTGCTGATCGTGATGAACTATTCTAAAGGCTTGGTGGCAGCCTTTGAGATGCTCATTTTACTTTCCACGCTGACTACCTTGCTACCCTATGCCGCTTCGGCCCTTTCCGGTTTGGTTTTACAGAAACGAGATATTAACTCTGGAAAAAAGAAAAACTGGAAAACCATTGGCATTGCCGTTGGCGCCCTGGGATTTTCCCTGTTCACCATTGTCGGCTCCGGCCTGGAAGTGGCGTTGTATGGATTGATCCTTCTCGCTGCCGGTCTGCCAGTTTATTACGGGCTTAATCGTAAAAACCAAGGATAAGATAAAAATGCAAAAAGAAACCTCAAGCGGAACCGTACCTCAGCTTCACCGTGCCCTTAACTTAAAGGATCTGATACTGTTGAACATTGCTGCCATCGTTGGTTTATCCAGCCTGGCACAGGTGGCCCAATTTGGATTCGCCAGCCTATCACTCTACCTTCTAGCTATCTTTACATTTCTGATACCCAGTGGATTAATGGTTGCAGAATTAAACGCGAGAATGCCTGGAGAAGGTGGGTTTTACCTTTGGACTCGAACCGCATTTGGCAACTTCCACGGCTATGTTGCCGCCTGGACCTATTGGCTTAGTACTATTGTCTGGTTACCAACGGTGATGATACTCCTTCCCATATCCAGTTTGTATATCCTCGGTGACGATTATCTTAGCCTTGCCGAGAATCTATGGTACAACATTTCGGTCTGTCTGGGTATCTTGTGGTCGGTAACAATCCTGAATATCCTGGGAATGGAGCGGGCAAAATGGGTTCAGAATATTGGTGGTGTTGCCACCTGGATAAGTATCATCTTTTTATTGGTCACAGGTGTTGTTTTTATAGCAAATCACGGAAGTATTCAACCATTCAGCGCTGATAAGCTAATACCTGATTTTACCGATTTCTCCGTATTGCCATACTTTGCCATCGTTGCCTTTTGTTTTGGTGGACTCGAGCTTGCCCCCGTACTGGCCGGTGAAATTCAAAACCCCAAACGAAATATTCCCCGGGCAATTATCATTTCATCCATCTCCGTTGGGCTGCTTTACATGGCTGGAATCCTGATGTTGATTGTTACCGTACCTGAAGGGGAAATTGGCATTATCGCGGGTGTGGTTCAATCATTTAATCGGGTAAGTTCCGCAATGGGAATACCCGGAATCGGAATACTCGGGGCGATTTTGGTAACATTAAGCACATTAGGGTTTTTTGGTTCCTGGATGACAGGGCTGGCGCGGGTGCCGTTTGTAATCGGTCTCGATCACTATTTGCCGGATGCCTTCGCAAAAGTTCATCCCAAATGGGGTTCGCCTGTCATTTCCCTGCTTATGCAGGCTGTAGTGCTCACCTTCCTTTTTCTGAGTTCAATCGCGGGCTCCACTATAAAAGAGGCGTTTTTAACCCTATTGGTTATGTCTATTATTCTATATTTCATACCATTCCTCTACATGTTTGCTGCACTTGTTTGGCATAAAAAACAAAACACAGGAAATGAAGGAGTCATCCCGGTGTTTCAGAAAAGCAAGGCTGCGGTTTGGACAGTTGCTATTATAGGATTTGGTATTACCCTGTTTTCCATCATCATCTCTATCGTACCGACGAGGGACGTAGAAAACAAGGAACTTTTTATCGTAAAAGTGGTCGGTGGAGCTGTATTACTTATTGGGGCAGGGCTAACTGTCTACTTTCTGAAAAGAAAAAAGAACCATTAGCACGTTGCCTCCGGCAATAAGAAAAGCGGGAACCGTGTTCTCAACTTTTGCCATTATCGCCCAGAAGAAATCATATTTTCGGGAAAAACATTTCTGGCAGGTTGTTCAACTGTTGGTTGGATTTCATTAGCTCTACAACTATTTTGTCTGGATCGGTTGAGTTGTGGCGCTCTATCTGGCCTGTCGATGGTTTGCACGAATCAAAGTGCAATGGAATGATTGGCGGTTGTCATATTCTAGGTTGTAATAAATAAAAGTTAAAATTAAACAGGTTTATCAGCATAAACCAGCTGCTTCAAGCAGTTATCTATCTAGCCCTGTAAAATAAATAAGGATGGTAATAAAATGAAAAAACTGGTATTTGTTTTGGTTATATGGGTCTATATTTTCCCGTCATGTAAAGAACGTACAAATACTCAGGCTGATAATAAAGGATTAAGTTCAAACATCCAGACTGTATTTGATCAATATTATGAAGACAAGTTGCAACTCTATCCGTTGACGGCCACATTCTCCGGGGATAATCGTTATAACGACGTCCTCCCAAATAATATCACTAAATCCTATCGGGCCTCTTTAAAGGCATTTTATGCTAAGTATAAAAATAAATTGCTGCAATACAACAAAAGTGAATTGTCCGCTGACGATCAAACCAGCTATGATGTTTTGCAATGGGAGTGTGACATCCATCTCGAGGCCTTGAGTTTTCCCACCCACCTGATGCCTATAACTCAGATGAACGCATCCAGTGATTTCAACATATCACTGCATTTAATCATGGGGCAATTAGCCGGCGGCATGGGTGCGCAGCCCTTTAAAACAGTTGTTGATTATGAAAACTGGATAAAACGACTTGACGCTTTTACCGTTTGGTGTGACACAGCCATTGCCAATATGAGAATTGGGATAGAAAAGGGTTATGTTTTACCCAGGGCGTTGACCCAAAAAGTGATCCGGCAAATGGCCGATTTGGATCATGGCCCGGTTGTGGAACATCTTTTCTACAGCCCCATAAAGTTAATGCCGGAAAGCTTTTCACAAGAGAAGAAAAAGCGTCTGGAAAAAGAATACACAGAAATTGTCGCAAAAAAAATCATCCCGGCATTCAGGCTTTTGCACGACTTTTTACAAAAAGAATATCTGCCGGTTTGCCGCAAGACGACAGGTATTTCGGCACTTCCAAAGGGCGCTGCGTTATATAATCATAAAATCAAATATTTTACAACCACAGAAATGACGGCTGATGAGATATTTAATCTTGGCCTGCAAGAGGTTGATCACATCCAAAAAGAGATGATAAAGGTAAAAGACCAAGTGGGATTTAAGGGGGATATGAAAGGATTTTTCGATTATATCAGAGAGAAAAAAGAACTCATGCCTTATACCAAAGCAGAACAAGTGATCGAGCATTTTAAAGAAATTCACGAGATCATGAAGCCCAATCTTGCAAAGCTTTTTAACAATGTACCCAAAACTGCTTTCGAGATACGGCGCACAGAAGCCTTCCGTGAAAGTTCGGCAAGCATGGAATACAGTAGTGGCTCTTTGGATGGAAGCAGGCCGGGTATTTTTTATGTCCCTGTACCCAGCCCAAGGGAATATAATATTTACACGGATGAGGAGGCCTTCCTTCACGAAGCCATTCCCGGACATCATTATCAGATATCTTTGCAGCAGGAGAATACAGCTCTTCCAAAATTCAGGCGAACAACAGGTTATGATGCCTATAGTGAAGGCTGGGCTTTATACTCAGAATCTTTGGGTAAAGAACTCGGGCTCTATACAGATTCCTATCAGTACCTTGGTATGCTAGCTTGGGATATGCACAGGGCCATTCGTTTGGTTGTTGATGTGGGCATGCACGTAAAAGGATGGACGCGTGAACAGGCCATTCAGTATTCACTGGATCACGAACCTGAACCTGAAGATGTTATTATCTCCGAAATTGAGCGTTATATGGCCAATCCGGGACAAGCCTTGTCTTATAAAATTGGTCAGCTGAAAATACGAGAATTAAGGGCACGGGCGGAGAGTACTCTCGGTGAAAAATTTGATATCCGTGAATTCCATGATAATGTTTTGGAATTAGGATCGGTTCCTTTAAAGATTTTGGAAATCAAGATTAATGAGTGGATTGAGTCCGGTTTAAAGTAGTAAAAAAAATACTGATATTTTATGGTTTACATTTTTTATAATAGTATTATTTGATATTACGTGGAACAGCGAATCTTTAGACTTAAAGTATCTTAACTCTGCTGACAAAAAGTAATCCTTATACACCTTAGTTTATTGATGAGTTTGGGGTTGTTCTTTTAATCGTGTCTTGTCCTGATTATATTTACAGAATTTAGTAAACTTGTAAATATAAAACAAAGGAGCCCCCATGTCAGCACAAGCGATAAGCTATCGGTATAGCGAAGCCTTCAAGCAGAAAGTAATAGGTGAAATAGAAAGCGGTA
>JAJRVW010000216.1 GCA_024277115.1 Calditrichota bacterium | reverse complement strand
GAGAACGCCAAAAAGGCCGGGGCAAAACTAATCACAAAAACAAAAGCATTAAGCTATACGGTAAAAGAAACAGGACGGGTAGAAGTTGAATTAAATGACCTGATTAAGAAAGAAAAGAGAACCGTTGAATGTAAAGTGGTTGCTCTGGCAGATGGACCGCACACACTGGCAAAAAACAATCCATTATTTGACTATACTAAAAACAAACCTTATTGGGCTTATGCGTATGCCTACGAAGTTGAGGGTGTTCCTTTTGCTGAAAATGAAATTAAAATTTATCTCGACCATAAATTATTTCCCTGGGGCTATGGCTGGATTTTCCCGAATAAAAATGAGTCAAACATTGGTGTCGGCACAATTAATAAAGAAATTGACAAAGGTATCAAGGTAAAAGATGTCTTTTTTAATTTTATTGAATCCTATAAACTTACAGCACCCTTATTAAAAAACAGGAAATTTGTAGACAAAAAAGGTGGTTTTATCCCTATGTGGCTTATCGATCATTTTTCCGACGATTCCCAGGTTGTACTGGGCGATGCCGCCGGGATGGTGAGTCCGCTTTTTGGAGCTGGCATAGACTATTCTATGGATGCAGCCGAAGCCTCGTGCAAAGTGATTTTAGAGGCCTTTGAAAAAATGATTTTAGTGCAGCCCATTTAAAAAAGTATGACCAGATTATTGAGGCTGGGTTTATAAAAGACCTGCGTAAACAAATGTTGCTAGCAAAAATAATTATAAACAGTTTAAAATTTGGGGTTACGTTTCCTGTAAAAATATTGGCGGTTTTTGCTTTTGGCGCTAAATATACACGCTGGAATAAAATAAAAATTTTACTTAGCCCCCTATTAGGAAAACCGCAAACAAATCAAAACGTAGAAATGCTTTCGCATAAATAACATCAATTCTGCCGGAGAGCAAATGCATCCAAAAACATCAAAAAAAATACAATTATTATCACGCATCCCGGGTTTTCACAAACAATATCGGCTGGGTGGAAAAAGTGCGCCACTCCCTGTGAATATTACAATCAGCTTATTGTACTCGTGCAATTCCCGTTGTAAAACCTGTAATGTGTATGAAAAACGGGTGGAAAACCTTACCGTCGAAGAATATAAAAAAATATTTTCAAAGCTTGGCAAAGCGCCGTATTGGTTTACATTTAGCGGTGGGGAACCCTTTTTGAGAAAAGATATTGTCGATTGTGTAAAGGCGGCTTACGACCATACGCAACCTGGCATTATCAATATCCCGACCAATGGCAGTTTGTATAAAATCATTCCCGGCAAGGTGGAGGAAATGATCAAATATTGTGAGCATTCGGATATAATCATCAACCTATCTCTGGATGATATTGGTGAAGAGCATAATAAAATTCGTGGCTTTCCCGGTAACTGGGAACGGGCAATGAAAACGTACGAAGCACTTTCAAAGCTACGCCATTACCCCAATTTTACCTTGGGCATCCACACGGTTATTTCAAATTTTAATGTGGATAAATTCCCGGATATTTATAAAGAGCTCATCAAATTGGCGCCGGATTCTTACATCACCGAAATTGCCGAAGAAAGAGTGGAGCTTGGCACCATGCAAGAGCCAATCACCCCGAGTTATGAAAAATATCATAAGGCTATAGATTTTCTTGTGGGCGAAATGAAAAAAAGTAAGCCGGCGGGCGTGGCAAAAATCGCGCAATCGTTTCGTTTTGAGTATTACGAATTGGTACAAAAATATCTGCTGGATGCCAAACAGCACATCCCTTGTTTTGCCGGGGTAACCTCTTGCCAAATTTCACCGGATGGCGATGTATGGCCGTGTTGTATCCGCGCAGATTCAATGGGCAATTTACGTGAACACGATTATGATTTTGAAAAAATATGGAACAGCCGCTCAGCCGAAAAAATTCGGAAAAGTATAAAGAACCGAGAATGTGCCTGCCCATTGGCCAATGCCGGTTATACCAATTTGCTTGTCTCACCCAAGTCGATGACAAAGGTCGTTTCGCGCCTGATTTAATTTTTATTTTGTTCGGGTGCTATTTGTAAAAAAATTGTACAAGCTAAAATAGCACCATCTTTATATGGAGGGCTTATAGAGCCAGATAAGCCTCTTCCCTCATTGGCATTATTATTGCTAATCCTGGTGGGAAAAACACGGAAGTCGCATGAAAAATAAATTACTACCATTTCTTCTTATAATTTTTACACTCCCGCTATACGCTCAAAATCCGTCCAGCCTTGCAGGCGGAAGTAGCAATATCTTTTTAAGGGCTGGCCAGAGTGCACGGGTTTCTGCATTAGGGGGAAGTTTCACGGCTATTTCGGATGATGAAAACGCCCTTTTTTATAATCCTGCCGGACTTGCCAATATCCGCATGGGCGCGGTGGCATTAAACCATGCGCAGTGGATCGAAGATATCCGAATCGATAATATTGTTTTTGGTTATAATTTTGACAGGAAATTAGGTGTTGCGCTGTCTGTTTCTCATTTGTGGATGCCGGCGATCCAAGGAAAAGATGGCTTTGGAAATGCAAATGGTGATATTAATGTGACAAGCAGTATTATTAACCTGGGTTTAGGTTATAAGGTTGATCCCAGCCTTTATGTAGGTGTGGGCATTAAATATTTTCTCGATGATCTGGCCGGTTTTACCGCAAGTGGCATTGCCATCGATGCCGGTATTTATATGTATCTTTTTGTGCCGGGTTTAACCTTCGGGCTTACCGTTCAAAATCTGGGTGGCGATATTCAATACGACACCGTGCAGGAAAAAATTCCTTTTACATACCGGGCCGGACTAGCTTATAAAATCAGGGGAACCGGACTGAGGGTTTCTGTTGATGGGGTCAAAACAATTGACAGCGATTTTGCCATTGCCACCGGCCTTGAATATACTTTACTCAAAACATTTTCTTTACGTTTTGGCAATCAATTTCGAAATGATCAAAAATTTACTCCGGGTTATGGCGCCGGGCTTAATATTAATCAACAATATTTGGTTGATTACACTTTTTATGCCTTGGAAGATTTAGGCAATACCCACCGGGTGGGTTTTACTTTTCGTTTTAACCTTCCTGCCACAAAGTTACGCACCAGCAAATCCATTTATAAATCATATCGGATAAAAAAGAGCAGGCCGCCGGCAAATGTATACCTGGAATCGAAAGAAGACAGGGTTGTTGTAAATTGGGGCAAGGTATACGGCGCGGTGTATAATGTTTATGCAAAAACGCATAAAGACGGGCCGTGGAAGAAAATCAATTCCAGTTTAATTCGTGAAAATTCTTATGAGTTTAAAAAACCATCGAATACCTCAAGTAAAATTTATATCAGTGTTACATCAATTATTAACAGTGTAGAAAGTGCGTATTCCAAGGAGGTAGAAATCGATGTTAAGTAGCCCAAAATCCACCAAACTATTTTTACTCCTTTTTATACTGTTGCTGCAAACGGTGCATGCCCAGAATACCTTAAACCTTTCCTGGACGGCAGGCAGTGAGGCCGATTTGTATTTGTACCGAATTTTTCGCAGTACGTCGGCAAATGCATCAACCCAAATCGATTGTGTACAGCATCCAAATAATACCTATATCGACAGTGGGTTTGAAAAAGGTGTTCAGTATTTTTATCGGCTTAAATCGGTTGATTTTTCTCTGAATGCGAGTGATTATTCTGCAGAATTAAGTATTGCTTTTCCTAAAATCAGCAATCTGGCAACGCAATATATTTTACCTCCGGATACGACAATAAACATTCAGCTTGATCCACTGGTTTCCGATCCTGATGATGCGGACGATCAAATAATCTGGACAATTACCGGTCAAAATAAATTGGCCGTTTCTATTACAAATCGTGTGGCGACAATAGTAACGCCTGCTAACTGGGGCGGTACGGAATCATTAACATTTAAAGCTGCCGATGACCAGGACTTTTATGATAGCAAGGTTGTTGTTGTCCGCTCCAAGAATGGCTCTTCAAATTCGGCGCCGGTTTTTGCAACTATCCCGAACCAGGAAGTGGATGAAGATGATCAGTCTACTTTAAAGCTTTCTGATTTTGTATCAGATACAACAAGTAACCCGGAAGATTTGGTGTATTCTTTTGATGAGGTAAATTCGATAGCGCTCAGTTTGAACAAAGATGTGCTTACAATAAAACCGGCAGAAAACTTTTTTGGAACACGTACGGCAAACGTAACCGTTACGGATGAGGGCGGCCTTTCCGACCAAACGTCATTTAATATTATTGTAAATGCCGTCAACGATGCGCCCGTTCTAGCCGATTTGCCCGATCAAACTTTGCAGCCAAACGCCTCGGTCGTTTTGGACCTTTCATCTTATCTTAGTGATATTGATGATGACAATGATGCGATCAGCTGGTCATTCTCCAACGAAAAAAGAACAACTTTAAGTTTCAATGACAACACGGATGAGTTAACGATCAGCGCTATTCCCGATTCGTCCGGCTTTGACTATATCCTGGTGCGTGTAACCGATGAAGCCAACGACAGTGATGAAAAAACTTTGGTTGTGCGGGTTGTGGGTTCGGGAACAAGCGCGCCGCAAATAAGCACTTTCCCAACGCTTGAATTTAATGAAGACGCAACCTCTCAGCTTAATTTAAACAACTATGTAACAGATGCCGACGATCCGGTTCAAAACCTTTTTTGGCATAATGGGACGGGTGAAAAAATTGCTGTGGAGATTGACCATGTGACCAATATTGCCACCTTTGTTCCCGAAGAAAACTGGAATGGTTCTGAGGATGTTTGGCTTTTTGTAACTGATCCTGATCAAAATATGGATAGCGCCCAGGTATCTGTAACGGTTGTGCCTTTAAATGACCGACCGCAACTGGCCGACCTTCCTGCGATGAACCTTTCTGTGCAACTGGAACGGCAAATCAACCTTAAAAGCTATACAACAGATATTGATGATGCTTTAAATGACCTTACCTGGACGAACTCTGAGGGTACAAATGTGTCTGTCCAAATTAGCAGTGCAGGTGTGGCGACATTTACGGCTTCCGATACATGGCTTGGCCAGGAGAAAATAACTATTTTTGTTACGGATAAAAGTGGCGCCAAAGACACAAGCCAGGTGACTGTCTTTAGACAGGATCAGGAAAACGCGCCGGTGATTACAGACCTAAGTTCGGTAGACATGGATGAGGACGATGAATATGTTATCAACCTCGAAGAGCATGCCAGCGATGCAGATAATACATTTGAAGAATTGACCTGGAAGGCTACAAATAATATAAATATAAATGTCGTAATTGATACATCGTCCAACGAGATGACACTTACGCCCGATGCAAACTGGTTTGGTACAGAGGCCATTTATCTGGAGTTGCGGGACCCAAGTAATAATGTTGACTTTGATACAATGCTTGTAACTGTTGCAGCGGTAAACGATGCACCAAGTTTGGCCAGTTTTGGCCCCATTTCCATGACCGAAAACACTGTCTATACAGTCGACCTGGAAGATATAATTTCTGATGCAGATGGTTTGGACGATATTGTTGATATTTCCGTTTTAAGTCAAAACAGTAGTTTTATTGGCCTGTTTATAGATTTGGCCTATTTCCAAATTACATTTTTCGCCCCCTCCGGTTTTTATGGCGATGAACTCTTTTTATTAAATGTAGAAGACACATTCGGCGCAACAGATCAGCTTGGTTTTAAGGTTTCCGTGCAACAATACTCTGTGAAAGGCAGCATTATTGTTTCGGATTTTGGGTCGCCAACAAATAAAAATGTTCAATATAAAACCTCAGATCCCACAACAGATTACATTCAGTATGGATTAACCCCTGCTTATGGAGATTCCACTGATATGGAGGCATCACCAAAAACAGAACATTCGCTGATATTAAGCAACCTTGAAGAAAACAGTACATACTATTTTAGGGTGGTTTCACGCAGCAGTATTGGTGCAATCAGCTACTCGGCCGGTTCAGAGTTCAGCACTTCCTCCGGTCGTGATATAAATGTGTTCCCGATCCCTTATCGCGCATCTAAGGATGTGCAGGAAAGTGGTATTTCTTTTACAAACCTCCCAACAAACTCACAGGTTAAAATTTACAACCTGCTGGGTGAACCTGTTTTCAAAAAAAGCGGACTCTCCGGTTATTATCCCTGGAAAGTGGAAAACAATGCCGGGAAGAAGATTAGCTCAGGTTTGTATATTTATGTTGTGAACGATGAAAAAAACAAAAAAGTCTCCTCCGGAAAAATAATTATTGTGCGTTAAAAACTTCTTTATCTTTTAGTTACATTTGTCACAATCCTACTGCTGGCATAACTCTATTATTTATAATAGTTATTGAGTATAGCAGAGGATTAGGAAAATATGTATAAAGGGTTAATAGTTACCCAGGATAAGGAAATAAGGCAGGAAATAGCCGTTTTGTTAAGCAATGTTGGCGAGATAGAAGCCGATTTTGTAAACAGTGTTTCAGAAATAAGTGAAACCGATGCGCTGGCAGATTATTTATTTATCCTGGTATCTGATTTAAATCACCAAATAATAAAAAATATTTCTGAGACTCCGATCCATACCCCCGGTTTATCAACAATTTTTTATAACCATTCTCTCAATTATGTCGAAATTCCTGAGATAGCCCGCACATCTAAAGTAAAACTAATTATCGGCGAGAATAGAAGATCAAATTTTAATGATTTGGTTGTTCAGTTAAAGAACAATTTTTGGCGTAAGATACCCTACGAAAAATTTGGTATAAAATGCGAAAACCTCTCCGAACGAATGCAAGAGGCCATGAAATTTATTGAAACAGTGCCAATACGGGACTGTAATATTATCAGTATTTCAGATCATCTCGAGATAAGCGCCGGATATTTTAGCCAGGAATTTAAACGTGAAACAGGCTTCTCCTTTCGCTCTTTTATGCAAAGTGTATTAGATTATTACGAAGATATAATTTTTACAAAGGTTGATATACCAACCAAGGAAATTTCACTACTTTTGGGCTACAGTGAATTGTCCAGCTTTAGCAGGTCATTTAAAAAGCGAAAAGGTGTTTCGCCCACAAAATATAAAAAATTAATGCAAGTGTAGATTGGATTTTTAATGATTGAGAATATTTTATCGGTTGATATTGAAGAATGGTTTCACCCGGAAGCAGTCCAATATCAGTTTCCTACCGAGATTTGGTCCGAACAGACAGGACGTGTAGATGAAAATGTGGAGAAATTATTAAACCTGTTTGATGAAAAAAATGCAAAGGCCACGTTTTTTACGCTGGGCTGGGTTGCCAAAGAGTACCCGGGCATAATTAAAAAAATTGTCGATTCCGGCCATGAAATTGCAACACACGGCCTTATGCACAGAATGGTGACAAAACTAACGCCCGAAGAATTTGAAAAAGATTTGGGCGAATCCATCAAAATCCTTGAAGATACCTCAGGGCAAAAAATACTTGGTTTTAGGGCGCCTACTTTTAGCATTGTAGAAGAGACCTTTTGGGCCTGGGAAATAATGTTAAAACTTGGGCTTATTTATGACTCATCGGTTTATCCCATCTGGCATGACCGATATGGCGTGCCCGATGCGCCGCGTTCTGTTTATACCGCTTTAGAGCATGAAGGGAATTCCTTAACTGAGTTCCCCATGTCTACCATGCGTTTGTTTGGCAAAAACATCCCCTTTGGTGGCGGTGGCTATTTACGGATATTTCCTAATTGGTTTACGCGGATGGGGATTAAATCCGTTAACAAAGAAGGCCTTCCGGCGATTATGTATATGCATCCCTGGGAGTTTGACCCGGAACAGCCGAAACTAAATTTAGGTAAACTGCAATCTTTGCGGCATTATTATAATATCGATAAAAACCTCAGTAAACTTGGCCAGCTTTTGGATGAGTTTAAATGGACAAGTTTTAAAAATGTCATCGAGAAGAATTCCAATTAACTGCTTCAGTATACTTTAATCGTCCTTTTTCTCTGTTTATGGATTATCATAATGAGAGGATAAGAATGTCCCGCCTGTTAAATAATGAAATAATTGCTAAATTATTATATATTTAAACCGAATTCAGAGTAAATACCAACCCATAGATTTTGGAGATTCTGAAAATGAGCGAAAGCCGACATATATTAGTTGTTGATGATGAAGAAGATGTAAGGGAAACCCTGCACAATGTTTTAAAGAGCATGAACTATGTGCCTTATGTCGCCAACGGCGGCGCAGAGGCGCTCGAGATTATTAAGAATAACCATATTGATGTTGTACTTTCGGATTTGTACATGCCCGAAATGGACGGGATTGAACTTTTAAAACGTGTACGCAATGATGATAAAAAGGTAATATTTTTAATGATTACCGCGCACCCGACAATCGAAACAGCCGTTGAGGCAATTAAAAAGGGTGCATACGATTATCTTACCAAACCATTTCATATCGAAGAAGTTCGCATGAAGATTAACCGGGCCTTGGAGAAAAAAGGTTTGGCCACTTCTTTAAAAACGGCAAACGGTATTATTTGGGCGCTTCTTATTTCGATTCCAATTTGGCTGATTTTAGGAATTATCCTTGCATCTCTTCTATCGGATTAAGTTAAACAATCATTCTAAAAGCCTTCATGTACATGAAGGCTTTTTTTTTGCAGTTTAATCAATAATCGAAAAATATCTTGAAATAAAAATGCTATTTTACTAATCTTTAACTTATTTACAATAAGTTAAGTTTATGAAGATTCTTTCTCAGTTTGAATCCCGTGGGAACATTGAATTATTAAGCCAAAAAATTGTGGCTGTCTTTTCTTCAAAAAATACCCCGCCGGAAATTTATCCGTCTGCTAAAAAATTATTTGAGAAAATGATCGAAAGCCCACTCTCACTTGCAAGTGGTTGGCAGGCGCCTTTAGAGAAAAAACTACTTGGGTTGACCCGCTCCACGATGAAAGCCAATATTGTTTATTATACGGCAAAGGATTTATCGCAAATAAAGTTAAGCCCTGCATTAATTGATTTAGAACGGGAGAAAAAATTATTAATAGTCTCGGCACAAAGCCGGCAAACACGTCCCACAAAAAATGATATCAATAAACGGGATACACTTTTGTTTAAGCAAGTAAGTCACGTTTTGTTTTTTTATATAAACCCGGGCGGGCGGTTGGAAGAATATTTTAATCGTTTGCAAGAAGCCGCTTTTCCTGTTTTTATATTCCAGCACCCATTAAATGAACGGTTTCTGGTTTCAGGCTGTTCTGCCCTAGATGAAGACAACCTGGCCGAAGCACTTTAGTATCTGTTTTTTTAAGCGATGCCAAGCTACACTTATGCTTTTTTGCCAACAAACCGCACAATAAGAAATAAAACTATCGCGCCGAGTATCATCTCAAACAGCCCGCCAAAACCAAATCCTGCCGGGATAAATCCAAATATAATACTTACAAGCGCCACTACAATGGCATAGGGCATTTGTGTCCGCACATGATCAATGTGGTCGGAGCCGGAAGCCATGGAAGACATGATGGTTGTATCGGAAATGGGCGAACAATGGTCCCCAAAAGTTGATCCGGCCAGGATTGCTGCAATCGAGCTCAGGAATATTGTAGTTTGCGTTCCCGCCGAAATTGTCGGGTCGGCAAGAGGTAGCTGATAAGCGAGCGGAATAACAATTGGCGTAAGAATGGCCATTGTTGCCCAGGAAGTGCCTGTAGAAAATGCTATAATCCCTGCAATTAAAAAAGTTACAGTGGGCACCCAATTGGGTGAAAGCAAATCAGCTGTTGCCCAAATTACATAATCGGCAGTTTGTACTTCCTTGCAAATGTTGCCAATGGACCAGGCTAAAACTAAAATTAAAGCTGCCATCAACATGGATTTTACACCGCTAACCCATGCCTTGATGGAATTATTTAAGGAAAGGATTTTTTGGGAAAGGGCCAAAACTATCGCTACTGTACTGCCAATAAAAGCGCCCCAGATTAAAACCTTAAAAGAAGATGCATTGCCAAAAACGGTGCTTAAATAATGGATGAGGCTGACATCCGGCGCCATCTCTCCTGTTGCTTCTACCCCTGTTAGCCAAAGCCCGCCAATGGTTGCAATTATTACCGCTGCAACGGGGATCAATGCATTATACCATCGAAGCGGCGTGCCTTCATCGGCTAAAATATCTTCTTCGGCCAGATCGGCTAGAGGTGTTGCGCCGGCTGCCAAAAGTTTGCCTTCGTGCTTTGCCCGTTTTTCTGCACTTAACATAGATAAAAAATCCCGCCCGGTGACGGCAATGAGAAAACCAAATAGCAAAGTGAAAATCGGGTAAAAAGCAAAAGGGATTGTTTTTATAAAAGTAACATACGCATTTTCCGAAATTCCGAGCGCTTTAAATGAGTTGTCTATCAGGCTAAGCTGGTATCCAATCCAGGTAGAGACAATGGCTACCGTGGCGATAGGCGCAGCAGTCGAATCAACCAGGTAAGCCAATTTTTCACGGCTAATTTTTAATCGATCGGTAAGCGGGCGCATTGTATTGCCAACAATAAGTGTGTTGGCATAATCATCAAAAAAGATTACAATGCCCATGGCCCAGGTAACCAGCTGGCCACGCCGCGAATCGGATGCATATTTTGAGAGCCACTCTACTATGCCTTGCGTCCCTCCCGATTTTGAAATGACGCCGACCATGCCACCCAAGGTGAGGCTAAAAACCAGAATGGCCATATTATCCGGGTTAGCAGGTGCTTTTGCAATGAAGTCGGATAAACTGTTTAAAAATCCGACAAGTGGATTATACTCGGCGATAAGGGTTGCCCCGAAAAATACTCCGGCAAATAATGCAACCAAAACCTGGCGGGTTATTAATGCCAGTAAAATGGCAATAAATGGTGGCAATAAACTAAACCATCCGGGAATTACCCAAAATGAAATATTTTTATCTTCCGCCGTTTGTATCTGCCATTTTCCGGATTCGGGAAACGAAATATTTTGAGCAACATAAATGGATTTGTCATTTTTAGATTGAACTAAATTAAGGCGAATCGATTTATTATCCTTAAAAATAGTTATAATTTGGGCAAGTGTGTCAGTTTCTGTTTTGAACTGGAACGTATAATCAACACCACTTAAATAGACCGATTTAGAGTTCTGGATATTAATGGGGCCATCTGCGGCCGAAAGATTATTTATAAAAGAAAATAATAGAAAGATGTAAAGAAATCTGCTTAATTTCATCAGGTCCCCAATGTATGTTTTAGATTAAAAGGCGAGCAATAAAATAAAAAATAATTATAAAGATTATCTACAAAAGAAAAAAGGATTATAAGAATTATTTTTTTTAAGCAAATTGTGCCGATATTATTTGGTAAAGATTGGGATTAGTTGCTCAATTCTTATAAATATCGTTTTTTACCTGTCTGCATTATTTTACTTTTTTATGATGATTATCTTTTAAATTTTACGGATATTGAAAAACCAGCTGTTTTGTTCTGTTACGGACAAAATACATGCCTTGATTTACTTTTGCCCTGGTTTTATATTAAACATTGGAGTTTATATGAAAAACATAATTGTTGTATTATTATTTTTAATTGGCAATCTTTTTGCGCAGGAGTATCAGGAAGATTTTCAGAAAATTAAAGCCCGTTATGGCTTTGAGATTTATCGCCCGGCAGTTGTAAGTTTTAACTATTTTATTGATTACGAGGGCGCTGATTGGCAACCTGTCCTTTTTTTGACCGTTTCGGTTCAGAATGATTTTTTACAATTTACCCGCAAAGACAATATTTTTACAACCCGGTACGAGGTTACCCTCACTGTTCGCAACGAAGAGAAAACAATCCTTTCAAGAACATGGCAACACACTCAGGAATTAGACGACTTTGATAAAACCAATTCCCGTAAAGATTTTCAGGTGCAAAATTATAAGCTCAGTTTTGATGATGACGGTAAAGAAATTGAACCCGGTGAATATGAGGCCATAATTGAGGTGCATGACAAGCTGAGTACGCGCGAGTATAAAAATAGACGAAAAATAACCGTCGTTAAGAATGAAGGTCCCAATCCTTTTTTACATAGTGCGATTGCCTTTTTTTACAGCAGGCAGAAAAATGAGGCGCCGGCATTGCGGCTATCTGAAATGCGCAATATTGTTGATTTTAATAAACCATATAAGGCAATGGCCACAATTTTTGCCCCAGGTTATGACAGACTTGGCATAAATGTACGCTTATATAAAAAAAGCAAAGCAGGGAAAAACCTGGTGAGCCGCGCTTTTATTAAGCCCCAAAAAGATACGACGGATGTATTTACCATCGGGTATGAACTGCCCTATAAAATAATGAATGAGGGCGATTATTTATTACGCTTTTCTTCCAGCTCTGATGAAGACAGTTTAGAAATTGAAAAAAACTTCTCTGTCCTCTGGCTTTCCAAGCCATTGTATTTATATAAAATAGATTTAGCTATCCGGCCCATGAAGTATATCCTGACTGAAAAGCAAATGGAGGAGGTAAAAGGTTTACGGCTGGAGGATTTGGACGATTGGTTCAACGCTTTCTGGAAAGAACGGGACCCATCGCCAAATACGGTATTTAATGAATTGTTGGACACATATTATAAACGTGTAACAGAGGCGGTCCGCCATTACTCCAATCGCTTTAAAGAAGGTTGGCAAACAGACCAGGGCATGGTGCTTTTACTTTATGGCGAGCCCACCGAAGTGGAGAACAGAAAGTATTCCACAAAATCGGTTCCGCATATTATTTGGAAATATAAAAAAGACGACGGTGAACAGGTTTTTACTTTTGTGGACAAGGATAAAACGGGTATTTTTACTTTATTGGAAAAAGAAGAGGGGCAAAACTAAAATATGGGAAAATTAAAAGTTGGCGTAATCGGTACCGGGCATTTAGGTAAACTGCATGCAAAACTATACAAGCAGGTTGAGGATGCGGATTTAATTGGAATCTATGACGCCGATACGGTAAAAGCGCAGGAATTGGCAAGTGAGCTGGATTGTGAGGCTTTTGATAGTGTGGAAAAATTGATAGAAAATGTGGATGCTTTAAATATTGTAACGCCTACAACCACGCATCACGAAATTGCCATATTGGCCTTAAAAAACAAAAAACATATTTTTATTGAAAAACCCATCACTAAAACCGAAGCAGAGGCAGAAGAACTAATCAGCCTGGCCAAAGAACATAGTTGCCTTGTTCAGGTTGGCCATATCGAGCGCTTTAATGCAGCCATGCTGGCCCTGGAGGATGTGGCCATTAAACCTATTTTTGTTGAAGCGCACCGCCTGGCATCCTTCAATCCACGCGGAACGGACGTGGCGGTTATTTTAGATTTAATGATCCATGACCTAGATTTGATTTTGCACCTGGTGAAAAGCAAACCAGTTAAAGTAGATGCCAGCGGTGTGGGTGTGGTTTCTAGCAATATCGATATTGCCAACGCGCGGATTGAGTTTGAAAATGGTTGTGTGGCCAATGTTACGGCGAGCCGCATCTCTGCAAAAAAAATGCGTAAAATGCGGATTTTCCAAAGGGACGCATATATTTCGCTGGATTTTACCGATGGTTTTTCTGAGATATTTTATCTGCCACAGCCGGACCAGACTTCTTTTAAAGACAGCACCCTGGCTTTTTCGCTTGGCCAGATTGATGAAGGAGACCAAAAACGGGACATTAATTATACCAAATTGCAACGGCGTGATGTCAACCCGCTTTTAAACGAGTTGGTCTCTTTTGTTGATTCAGTCCGTCAAGGTTCATCTGTGGTGGTTTCTGCCGAAGACGGCCTGGAGGCATTGAAGTTGGCCAATACGGTTTTAGAAAAAATTGCACTTCATCAAAAAAAACTGCAAGGATAAGATTATAGTAATTTTGTGTTAATAACTTTGAACCGATTAAGAAAAATGAGTAAGAGTAAAGCTATAAGTACCGGTGCAATTTTTCACAGAAGTAGAATAGTCAATTAATTAAAATAAATTATGACACCAAAATACGCAGTTATAATCGCTGATATAAAAGGCTCAAAAAAAATGAAAGAGTTGGAACGCTACGAATGGCAGCTCTTTTTAAAATCGGCCATCGTGCAGGTAAACGAAAACTGGGATTCGTCCATCGAGGCGCAATTTATGATCACCAAAGGTGATGAGTTCCAGGGCGTAGTGCATAATATTCCCAATGCCCATTCCATCATGATTGAGTTTGAACGCTTGCTAACACCCTTGGAACTTCGTTTCGGCATAGGCCTGGGGCGTATTCAAAAAATGGGCGCACACATACCAATAGAGATGGACGGACCGGCATTCCATCGTGCCAATACAGCTTTAAACCGGGCAAAGAAATTAAAGAACCGGGTTAATTTCCATTCGATGGACCCTCAATTGGATAAATACATCAATACGCTTTACTCACTTATTTATGCTATAAAAGGACGTTGTAGCGATATAAACCGTAGCCGTTACTGGAAATATAAAGAGATGGGCACTTATGATAAAGTGGCCGACCTGGAAGGTGTGACACCACAGGCGGTGTGGGATTCGCTACGTAATGCCAACGCTATTGAGGTGATCGAGGCGGAGAAAACAGTTAAGGATTTTTTACAGTCAAAAATGGAAGAAGCCTTTTGGGAGACGGAAAGCAAGTAGAGATAGAAGCCGCAATTGCCTGATTTTGTAGTACGAGCAGATTCTCCTTTTAATCTGCTTATTTTGTTTCTAGTGCTTTTAAAGAGTAAAACAATCCGCCAACAGCCGCTACAAGTACAACCGGCGAAACGTGTTCGCCCATTAAATACCAGGAATTAAAGCTTTCCTCCACAGCCGGGTCCAATAAAATCATAAAGATCAATCCAAACATCGCCTGAATAATTATGGACGGCAGTACCGATTCTGTTTTCCAGGCCAAATAGCCGATAAAAACGCCCAGCACAAAAATTGGGATGGCCAGGTACGGGGAAAAGTGCGCCATCGTCCAGCTTACGGAAGTGAGCACGACTGCCCGAACAGGATCGCCCTTGCCCTCTAGGCTGCCTTGTAGAAAACCACGGAACAGGCCTTCGTCGGTAAGGGGCACTATAAACACCGAGGCAAAAAAAAGTAAGAACCATTCCATGCCCTGCATATCTTTGGGCGACTCGAGAATTTCTTTCATGGCATCGGGCATGGGCACAATCAAATCAACAACACGCTGAATTTCATCAGTGATTGCAATTAGTGAAAGCCCGATTATAATTGAAAGAAAAACAACTTCTTTGGAAACAGGTTTAATCTTGAATAATTTTTTTAGGTCATATTGTTTTTTGATGCTGTAATAAACCGGGATGCCAAAAAACAATAATTTGCCGATCATAAAAATCAGCGACAGCGCACTATCCTGATTTTGCAGGTCATCCGTGCCGGTAATCATCACAATCAATGTCAGGGAAAAGAGTATCAGGCCGGTGTACGTAAGCAGGACGAGTGTAAGCGCTTCTACCGGTTCTGGCAATTTGTTTTTGCTCACAGTATTTTTCCTGTTACAGGCGCGAGCGGTTTTAAAGCTTCAAGCAAGGCGTCAAACTGATCAAATGTGAGCGACTGGGCACCATCGGAAAGGGCTTTGTTTGGCTCGGGGTGCACTTCGACCATGATGCCATGTGCGCCTATGGCCATCGATGCGCGTGAGACCGGCGCCACACGTTTACGGTTTCCTGTGGCATGGCTGGGGTCAACAATAATCGGCAGGTGTGATTTTTCCTGTAAAACGGGCACGGCGGTAATATCCAGTGTATTGCGCGAGTGATTGTCAAAAGTACGCACGCCACGCTCACATAAAATGATATTCTGATTGCCCTCGTTCAGGATATATTCTGCCGATAAAAGGAGTTCGTCCAAAGTTGCAGAAAGCCCGCGTTTTAGCAAGATTGGTTTGCTAGCCTTTCCCGCCGCCTTTAACAAAGGGAAGTTTTGCATATTCCGCGCGCCAATTTGGATAATATCGCTGTATTCAACCACATCATCGAGGGAGATTAAGTCCATCGCCTCACTGATAACTTTCATCCCATATTTATGCCCGGCTTCGGCCAGCATTTTTAATCCAGCAACGCCAAGTCCCTGGAAGGCATAAGGGCTGGTGCGTGGTTTAAAGGCGCCGCCACGTAAAATTTTTATCCCGCGAGATGATAAAAACTCTGCCGATTGGTTGATCTGTTCTTCGGACTCGATGGAGCAAGGCCCGGCAATAATGGTAAAATCATCCGTGCCAAAAGTGCTTTGGCCGATGCGAACAATTGTATCGGCCGGATGGAAATCGCGGCTGGCCAACTTAAAAGGCTTGGTGATGTGTACAATTTCTTTTATGCCTTCAAGGCCGCGGATGGAAGTATCATCGACCTGGCTTGTATTGCCAATGGTGCCGATGGCCGTGCGGTTACTTCCGGGGATAGGGCGCGCTGAAAATCCTAGCGCCTCAATGGCTTCGACAACGGCGGCAATATCTTTTTCTTCCGCGCTGTTTTTCATTACTACGAGCATTGCATCAATTCCTTTTTTATTTATTGATTGTAGCCTGGTACATAATTATGGCTGCGGCATTGGCCACATTTAAAGATTCGCCATTTCCGATTTTTTTTATCAGCAGTTTTGAGTCCGCCAGGTTTTTATATTCATTTGCCAGGCCATGGGCTTCGCTGCCAAACATTAAAAGTGTGGTTTTGTTAAATTTGGTAGATGATAATTCTGTGCCCCCGGATACATCTGTCGCAAAAAAACTAAAATCTTTTTGTGATTTAATCTGCTCCAACTTTCTAATTCCCACTTCTTCAAAAATCTGTACGACGTTTATTGCGCCTACTGATGCGCGTACAACTTTGGGCTGAAAGGGATCGGCCGAGCCGGGACTAAGTAAAACAGCTCCTATCCCAAACCAGGCAGCACTGCGGATAATTGTCCCCAAATTCCCCGGATCGCTGATGCGGTCTAAAAAAAGTATGGGGCCGTTTTTAATTTTATTAAGCTCAAAATCCGTAGTCGGTTTTTTTGCAACAAGGCAGATACCCTGCGGTGATTTTTCATCGCTAAGGCTTTTAAAATCTTTTGATGAAACGGTTGATTGTTGTTTTACCAGGCTTGTTTCTAAATTTAAAAGAAGCTCTTCTTTTGATTCTTCAAAAATCAGTTCAATACAATTGTCTTTGTCGTTCTCCAAAGCTGATTGTACTGCGCGCAACCCGCTGATCAGGTAAAGTTTTTCCTGGTCTCTGTATTTTTTTTGGTTAAGCTTTTGGTAAAACTTCAGCCTATTTTTAGATAAAGGTTTTAGCACCGGGACACACTCAATTAAGTGTTTTTAAAAATTCAATTGCCTGGTCAAAAGACACGTCCTGCTGCTCGCCCGATTCCATATTTTTTATGGCAAAAAGATTTTGGGCAAGTTCGTTTTCCCCTAAAATCAAAACAAATTTTGCCTGTTGGCGGTTAGCTTCCCGGAACTGGGCTTTCATGCTGCGCTTTAAAAAATCCGTATCGCTGGTAAAACCGGCATTGCGCAATTTCATCAACCAGCTTTGTGCGGCATTCACGGCATCGTCGCCCAAAGCGATAATAAAAGCATCCAGTTGCCTGGGCTCTGCAATTTGTCCGTCCTGACTGGCAAGGGCCATTAAAACCCGCTCAATCCCCGCCGCAAAGCCAACTGCCGGGATGGGCTTACCGGAAATTTCCTGTCCTAAAAGATCGTATCGGCCACCACCGCAAATGGCATTTTGTGCCCCCAGCCAGGAGCTGGTTATTTCATAAACCGTATGCGTATAATAATCGAGGCCGCGCACCAGGGTTGTGTCCTCAATAAAGCTTATATCCTGTGCTTTTAAAATATTTTTTACAGTTTGGTAGTGTTGCGCGGATGTTTCGTTTAAATGATCGATTAGTTTTGGTGCGCGTTCTATAATTTCCTCTAGTTGCGGGTCTTTGCTGTCCAATACACGCAACGGGTTATTCTCGATCCTTCTTTTTACTTCGTCGGATGGCGTCTTGATTTCATCGTTAAAAAAGTCCTGCAATATTTTTTTATACGGCACACGGGATTCAGCATCGCCAACCGTGTTGATGTTCAGCTCCAATCCTTTAAGGCCAATCGATTTAAAGATGGCCAGTGCCAAACTGATTGTTTCCGCGTCTGCTTCCGGTGAACCGGCTCCGATAAATTCCGCGCCAAATTGGTGAAACTGCCGCAAACGGCCTGCCTGTGGGTTTTCCTGCCGGAACAACGGGCTGATATAAAACAGTTTAGTTATCTGCGATTTTGCCTGAAGGTTATTCTCGATATAAGCGCGCATCACAGGGGCGGTCATTTCCGGTTTTAGGGTGATGCTTTTTTTCGAGCGGTCTTGAAAAGTGTACATTTCCTTGGAAACAATATCGGTAAGTTCCCCGATGCCCCGCGCAAACAAATCGGTTAACTCAAAAACCGGCGTACGAATTTCCTTATAATTAAATAAAGCCATTGTTTTGCGGATTGTTTCTTCCAGCGCAGTCCATTTGGGGCTATCTTCCGGTAAAATATCCTGTGTGCCTTTTATGCGTTTAATCGGGTTCAATGTTTCTCCTTACTGTTGGCTATTTGACAGCCTTTTCTGGGTTGGAAAATAAAATCTATTTATATTTTGAAAGGGGAAAAATTACAAAACTTATCCGCTAAATAAAAAATAAAAAAGAAGGGAGGCGTAGGGGATGAATTATACTAAAAAGCGGCTATATTTTAACTACCTGCTTCAGGCGCAAAAGGGTGATCTTTAATTGTTCGGCAGCGGCAATCCTCAATTCGGTGTCCCGATCATTTTTAAGGCGCTCTTTGAGGGCTGCCAGCATTTCTTCAGCGCTTTTCCCGCTGGCAAAAATAATGAATATAAACCCAAATTTCTCAAAATACTTTTCATTTAGCCGTGCAAGGTCGGAAATTGTTTTTTGCGTGGCGCTTTTCACGCCGGCCTGTTCGTTGCTTGCCAACCCGGCCGTTGAGCTAAATTTTTTGGCGATCTCTTTTTCGCCGATGCGCGGGTGGTAACTAAAAGCCTCCAGCCAATCCGGTTCTGTGCATTGTGCCCAACTTTCGCTTGCCGTTTTTAATAAATGATCATTATCTGTAAAGGGCATGGCTTCGATCATTTTATTGCGCCATGTGGTCGAGCCGCAGCATTTACCCAGCTCGAGCCGCAGAATTTTAATGGGCAGGTTGTTCAATTTTGTCAGGCTCATTTTATCGTTCCTATAACACGGAGGCGGCTGATCCCACCATCGGGGTAAATGTTCAATTTTACATGCGTAATCGCGCCGATGGGATTAATTTCGTCTTCAAATTCATGTACTTTGTCGGCACTTAATTTAGATTGTGGCAAGAGCGTTTTCCAGTTTGCCTTTTTTAAATTAGGGTCATTTGTGCCCGAAAAGTTACAACCCTCTATCATGGCAGAATCCGGGAAATTCCCTTTAAAATGGGCCGTATCGATGATTACTTTTTTTATCTCGCCCACGTGTGCCAATTTGATGATAACCCAGTCGACATTGCCCGGCGTACGGTTGCGCTTCGTCTCCCAGCCATCGCCCATATTTACGCCCCGTCCGGGCATGATCAGGTTTTGCATGTGGCTGAAAAACATATCGTTGCACAAAACCGCCTGCCCACCGTTTACCGCGGCAGCAAGATCAATTTCATCTTTTGGGCCTATTAGGCCCCAATCTTTAAAAGCCTGCCCATACACCTTTAAACGCGCCACACCGCCATCCGGGAAAATATTTAAGCGCAGATGGGTAAAACATTTTGGAGATTCAATCGCATAAAAATTATGCGCGCCAGCCTCTAAAGGTGATTTGGGCAAAATTTCCTGCCATTCAATCCTGGCTTCTTCTACTCTTTGGTTCGCGTGTAGATGGCAGCCTTCGAGCGATGCATGGGGCGGGTGGTTGCCCAGAAAATGGTTTGTGTCTATATCCACGCCATCAATAATGCCGGGCACACCAAGTTTAATGATGCACCAATCATTGCCGGGCGTGCGTTTACGGCGTGATTCCCAACCGTCCATCCATTTGCCGTTTTCCGTATATTTATCGGCAATAAAAATGCCCCGGCCATCTTTGACCAGGTTGTGCATTGGGGCAAAAAAATCATCGCTGCAACTTATGGCGTTTGTACCCAGTTTTTCTGCGGCAAGATTTGTTAGTTGGGTGAAATTTGGTTCTTTGATTTTTTTAGTCATATTTTTTCTTTAATTGATTTTTGTAGACTTTCCAGGTTTTTAAAACCTGGAACGTTTTTCCCTCCTGGGAAGCGTTTAGTTTTGTTGACGGTAGGAGCGCTTTCTTAAGCGCGATTAAATCTCCTGAGTGCTACGAACTCTCCCGAACAAGATTTGATTTCCCGAGTGTGACTATTTTATATAATCGCAGTCTGGAGACATTCCAGGTTTACAAAATCTGGAATGTTTTTTTCTAGTTAATCTGATTCGCAGTCTGGAGACTGCTCCTACCTGAACCGCAGTCCGGAGACTGCTTCTACCTTGAATTATTATCTGGAGACAGCTCCTACCAAACCTGTTTTCCGGCGACAAATGTTTTTAATATTTTCCCATAAACTTCTTCGCCAATATAGGGCGAAATTTTATGGCGGAATTGGATGCTCTCTTTTGTGATTGTAAACTTTTCTTCCGGATTCCACACAACGAGATCAGCGTCAAAACCTACTTCAATCTTCCCTTTAAAATCCGTCTTGTTAATCAATTTGGCCGGGTTCTCGCAGAGCCATGATTTTAAAATTTCCAGAGGTACTTTGTTTTTGCGCGCCAATGTCCAAATCACAGATAAAGAAAATTGCAGGCTGGCAATGCCGCCCCATGCTTCTAGAAAGTTTCCGCTTTCGGTTTCTTTTAAATCCGGTGTGGCAGGAGAATGATCTGTTGCCACAAAATCAATCAGCCCATTTTGTAACGCGTCAAACAATTTTTGATTATTTTCTTCTTCGCGGATGGGTGGCGCGCATTTAAACAAGGTGTTTGCATCCGGGATGTTTTCCGCATTAAAATACAGATAATGCGGACAGGTTTCAACTGTGAGCGGCAGCCCCTTTTCTTTGGCAGCTTGTATGGCCGGCAATGCTTCTGCCGAAGAGAGGTGCACAATATGAACCCGGCAATTGTATTTTTCGCATAGCCGGATCATCAGATTTATGGCCTTGTTTTCCCACTCTTTGGGGCGCGATTTTAACCAGGCCCGGTAGCGGGTTGGATTTTGATTTAATAAATCCGGACCACTGTTTGGCGCATCCAGCTCACAATGTACCAACAACGGTTTCCCGCTTTTTGTGATGGCGGGCATTATTTTATTCAGCTCGTTTTCTGTCACATTCGAGAAATCATCAATCCCCGAATGGGTTAAAAATGCCTTGATGCCGAGTACGTCCGTGTTTAAAATTTCGGAGATGGAATCGGCGTTTTCCGGTACTGCACCGCCCCAAAAAAAGACATTGACGCTGCATTTATCCTGAGCAGCGGCAACTTTTTTTAAATAGGCTTTTTGATTTATTGTTACTGGGGTGGAGTTTAACGGCATGTCCACGAGGGTTGTAATCCCACCTGCGGCCGCGGCCCGGGTTGCTGTTGCAAAGCCTTCCCAATCGGTACGCCCGGGCTCGTTAATATGCACGTGCGGGTCAATGATTCCCGGCATTAAAACGGCATCGCCCACATCGATAAGGGGAATTGTTTTGGATGTTGTTTTTCCCTCTTCAATGGCAGATATTTCCCCCCCTTTTATAAAAATCGTTGCCGGGGCGGTTTTATCGGGTAGCATGGTTCGCTTGCTGAAAAGTGCAAACTGTTTTTTTTCTCCGCTCATTTGGTTTTTGCCCCCTGTGCGATCCAAGCCCCGATCTTTTCCCTCTCTTCATCCGTAATGTGTGTCTGGTTGGCAAAGGGCATGGTTTTGGTTTGTACAACCCGGTTTAAGATGCGGTCCTTCATTTTTACAATCTCATCGGGTGTGTCAAATTTTACGCCATTGGGCGCCGTGATAAAAACTTTATCGGTCGGGCTGGCTGAGTGGCAGGTGGTGCAGCGTGTTTTAAAAATGATATCGATCTCCGAAAAGGGGACCGGT
>JAJRVW010000215.1 GCA_024277115.1 Calditrichota bacterium | reverse complement strand
TCGACGGCAAAATGAGTTTCCACACGATACGCACATTGTTGACGAGGAGCTTGAATGTAACGATTGCCACACAAATGTAAGCCAAAGCACCAAAGGCCTGGATGATTTGATGCCGGAAGCTGATGCATGTGTAGACTGCCATGAAATTGATGGCGAGCCTGAAGTAAAAGCATCGTTAAATGCCTCAAAAATATTGGCTTACAGCAAACTTTTCTCACACCAGTTACACATCGATGAAAAAATAGATTGTATTGACTGCCACGGGGATGTTGCACAAAACGAAGCCGGCCAGACAGTTTTAAGGCCGGATATGGTTACTTGCATGGATTGTCATAAAACCCAATATGTCGAGAATAAATGTTCAACCTGCCATACTGCAGATGAGCAGCTAAAACCAACAAACCACAACCTCACATTTATGCACATCCACGGCGATTTATCCCGAAACGAAATTATGACAGTCAACAATAATAAAAATTGTATAACCTGCCACACCAAGCAATATTGCCAGGACTGCCATGAAGCAGAAAATATAGACCGTCTGACGCACCCATTAAATTTTGAATTTACCCATGCGCTGGATGCACAAAGCAAAGAAAGCAATTGCATAACATGCCACGAAAGCCGTTCTTTTTGCAGTGATTGCCATGTTGATAACAACATCTTGCCCCACAACCACACTGTAGGTTGGTCAAATAATATCCCCGATGATGGTGGCCGGCACAGCCTGGAAGCATCAATCGATCTTGAAAATTGTATGACTTGCCATGAGCGGAACGCAGAGGAGGTATGCGCACTATGTCACACCAAATAATAATAATAAAATCACATATTTTAAAAATTGCCCTGCTTCTAATTTCAACTATTCTCTTCTTCGCCTGCCTGGATGAGCGGAACAGCGTAGAAGTGCCAACCCATCCCGACGGCTGGCTGGATAAATCTTCGGATATTTTCCATGGTAAATTTGTAGAAGAAAGTATCGCCTCTTCCGAAAATTGCAAAACATGCCATGGCCAGGATTATACCGGCGGAAATTCCGAAGTCTCCTGCTTTAACTCATCCTGCCACAACAGCTATCCACACCCGGCCGGATTTGCCGATAGCACCTCTGCCGAGTCCCACACTTCTTTTATAAAAGAAATTAAATGGGATATAACTCAATGTAAATCGTGCCATGGCATCGATTACGCCGGGGCAGGAAATCAAGATAAAAACTGCCTGACTTGCCACACACAAGTGGATGGCCCCGAGGCCTGTAATACTTGCCACGGAAGTGTGGACAACCCTGCGCCACCAAGGGATTTATCCGATAACTTTTCTACAGAATTTGTAGGAGTGGGCGCACATCAGGTGCATTTAAGCGATACGACACTTACAACCGCCTATATAAAAGATTGCTACCTGTGCCATAATGAGCCTTCTATTTTAAACTATCCGGGGCACATCGATGATTCGTCGCCAAATGCGGATATTAATTTTGGATTATTTGCTTCGGATTCCGGCAATGTAAACCCAACCTGGAACCATGAATCGGCCACATGCAGCAATGTGTATTGCCATGGCGCATTCACCCTATTAAAAGATTCTGCCGGCGTTAATGCCTGGGGCTATGCAGATTCGATCATCACAGGTAATTATACACAAATGGTTTGGAACTCGGTAGGAACCGGACAAACAGAATGTGGAACCTGCCATGATTTGCCACCAAAGGGCCACACGGCGCAAGTTACCTGTAACGGTTGCCATGGCCGGGTAGTTGATGCAGAATTTAACATTATTGATAAGACACTTCATATAAATGGCAGGATTGACCTCTTTTAAGGATGGGCACTACAAAAAATCCCCGCTGCAATTAGTGCAAACGGGGATTTTTTTAAGGAGATATTTTTTAGGCCACAAACCCCTTCTTCATAAATGACTTCAAGCCTCAAATGTAGTTTAGCCATTTACCCTTTTTAACTCTTGTGGAATATTGCCTGTCAGGGTTTTTAAAAACAGAACGATATCATTGATCTCTTTTTCTGTAAGATCTTTATTTAACTGGATTGTGGCCATTATTGAAACAGCCTGCTTTAAATCATCCACACTGCCATCATGAAAATACGGGCCTGTTTTTTCAATATTGCGCAAAGAAGGCACCTTAAAAATATATTTATCCGCATCATTTTTTGTAACATCAAAGCGTCCCAGGTCAACTTTTTTACTCTCTGTATATGTCCAATAATCATCAAATAGACCAAATTTTTGATACATGTTGCCACCGAGCAAACTACCTGCATGGCAAGTAGTACATCCGGCATCTATGTACGTTTTTAAGCCATGCTTTTCCTGAGCGCTTAATACATTGTCTTTCCCCGATAAATATTCATCAAATTTTGCCGGTGTTAATAATTTTCGCTCAAAAGCGCCAATGGCCTTTTTGATATTATCATAACTCACAACAGGTTGCTCGGGAAAGGCCTCTGCAAACAAGCGCACATATTCATCGATTTTTGAAAGACGGTCAACAACAGCTTTTTCATTTGGCATGGCCATTTCCACAGGGTTTAGGATAGGGCCACCGGCTTGTGCTTCAACATCGGGCTCTCTGCCATCCCAAAATTGTGCGATATGCAAAGCGGCATTTAATGTAGTTGGTGAGTTCCGCCCACCCAGTTCACCATCATTTCCTTTTGAGAAAGGATTATTATCCACGCCATAAGTATCCAGGTTATGGCAGGTATTACAGCTTTGGGTATTGTCTTTAGACAGCCTTTTATCAAAGTATAACATCTTACCCAAATCAACTTTTTTTTCTGTAAGTGGGTTCTCCGGGTTTTCTGCAACAGCAGGCAAAGCTGTAAATAATTTTCTTGCCTTCATATCCAACTCGGAATTTTTTTCGACTTTTTTACCTTCAGAACAGCTCATGGTAATGGCAAAAACAAGCCCCAAAATAAATAAAATTCTCATCACACTCTCCTTAAAATAATTTTACTAACTTTCAAAAATTAATAAAGTTAACGGGTGAAACCATCTTATATCACTTTTTAGTTTCCTGATGTTCCTCAATCCAAAAGTCTATTGCATCGATCAGGTGTTCCAAGGCATCCACAACCGGCTCTTGCAGCTCCGGTTCAATCTGGTTAAGAATCTTGCCATGTAATTCCATGGAAGCGTTGCGTAATTCAATCACCATGCGTTTCCCTTTTGCCGTTAACGAGACATCAATATTACGGCGGTCTTCGGGCGAAATTCTGCGCTTAATTATCCCGCGTTTTTCCAGTGATGTAATGATGCGCGTTACACCACCCGGCGTTATATCCAGTGCTGCGGCTAAATCTTTTACACCATAATTTTCTTGTGTAAAAAACAAAACAAGGCAATTATACTCTGCCAGGGAGATGCAAAAATTATGGACAAAATACATATCTTTAGCAATACATTTCTGGCGAAGGGTAAAAATGGACTCGGCCATGCGGGTTTTCATTTTTGCTTTAGAGGGCATACTTTTTTCACTTTTTATTGTTTATGCCGTAAACTATTATCTAAATCAATAATCTGCAAGACAAAAATATTATTAATTGATGTTTTTTATAAGCTTTTGGGGCCGCACACCAACAATTTGTTGTCGAGAGAATAAGCGAGTACAGTTATAGATAGATTTCCCTATGTAAAGGCAGAAGTACGCAGAGGATTTAGCTATTTTTTATCCACGTTCCCCACTCCCCTCAGGTGCCGGAAAAAGAATTATTAAATGCAGAGAATACAATCGGCCATAGGGTTCGGTGAACAGGTCAAATAAATGCGGATTTATTACTTTAATACAGGCTATAATAAAATAATGATCGAATAGATATAGGGGAATGGTTGATAAACATCAACCGCCCCCACCAAATTTTATGCCCATTTTTTTTAGCAAACCAAAAGGGGGTTCCCCGCCGGCAAATATAAAAACATAATCATTTTTAATTTTCACTTCTTTTTCCGGATAATTTAAAATTATGTCAGATTCGCCTATTTCCTTAACCGTAGACTGAAAAATCACTTTCAATTTTTTTTCTTTGATCATTTTATTCACACGCTGGTCATTGCGGGATTTAATACGGAAAAATTTATCTTTTCGGTAGGATAAGGTAACTGTGTTACCAGGTTGATGGGCCAGGCCCATGGCTGCTTCAATTGCGCTATCGCCCCCACCCACAACAAGAATATGGTTATCCTGGTAAGTTTCGGCATCCATCAATTTGTACATCACTTTGGCTTGCCCTTCGCCGGGAACATTTAATTTACGCGGCGTGCCCCGCCGCCCAAGGGCCAATACTACGGTTTGCGCTTTTGTTATCCCGTTTTGGGTGACAATTTCAAAGTGGCCATTCTCTTTTTTTATGTCCTGCAGCTTTTCACCAATAACTGTTTTGATCTCAAACTTATTTTCAATCTGCTTCCAAATATCCAGCAATTCTTCCTTACGGTATTCTGGCTTTGTTAATTTACCATACAGCGGGATTTCCACCGGCTTTGTCATGACCAGCTTTTTTCTTGGATATTGCAAGATAGTACCACCCGCAGCCTGCTGATCAAAAATTTGGAATGAGAGGTTATTTTTTTTTGCCGTAAGCGCTGCACTTAACCCGGCAGGCCCGGCGCCAATAACAAGTACATCATTAATGGAAGAATGGGTCGAGGGGGTTAAATTTTTTGCAATATAATCAACAACTTTACTGCCTTGGGTAATTGCATTTTTTATCAAAGCCAGGCCGCCCAATTCCCCGGCAATAAAAATCCCAGGGATATTTGTTTGCTGATACTCGTCCATAACCGGGATATCATCACGCTTGCTCACATCGCCCAGGCCCACTTTTATACCTTCTACCGGGCAGGCCTCTTCACATAAACCATGGCCAACACATTTTAAACCGTTGATAATAACCGCTTTTCCAGAAACAATACCAAGCACACTTCCTTCGGGGCAGGCTTCAACACAAGCGCCACAGCCAATACATTTTAAAGCATCGATTTGTGGATGCTGGGCTATGGTCCTGTCTGCACCAAGAAAAACAGCTTCTTTCTTTCGGGCATGATCGGCTTTACGCGACTTTCGTTCATTTATTATATAGGGTAGGAC
Source organism: Calditrichota bacterium (assembly GCA_024277115.1). GTDB lineage: Bacteria > Calditrichota > Calditrichia > Calditrichales > J004 > JABFGF01. The sequence goes on along the minus strand of JAJRVW010000215.1, from coordinate 2,975 downwards.
TATAATCAAAACCAGGATAATTACAACTGCCCAAATTAGTATATTTTCCATTTATTCCTTATTTAATTCCTTACCTTTACTTCACATTATGGTAAAAAACATCCAATAGCCTGACGAAATCTAAAAACGGTAACCCATCTCAGAAAAGATGCGGTGCCCCTGACTATCGTCGCCCCAGGTATATTCATAATTATTGGAGATATAAAACCGTAAGGGTAATTCAATTTGTGCATCTAAACGAATAAATTGGTTTAATCGATTCGTATTACCAGACTTAAGGGTATAAAAATAATTCCCATAATCCAATCGGAGCGAATGCCCCCTGCTAAAATATTTTGAGAATGAAAGGGTTGGATTAAACCCTGCCGTATAAAAGTTTGAGAATCCGGAGAAACGGGCAGAGAAAGTGACACGCTGATTAAATATGTTTAATACACTTAACCCACCTGTGTATGAATAGGTCGGCTCACTATCTGTTGCCCTTAAACGCCCGCCAAAATTTGTATAGAACCGGTAGTTTTTTAAAAAACGCCACGCAAATGAAAGACGCGCCCCCTGACGAAAAGCATCATCAAAAAGGCTATCGGCAAGGGAGCGTAATTCGTAGGTGTAATAATTCTTACGATTGTCATAGTTTAAACCAACAGACATGTCATCCGTAATATTATAATGCCCATTGGCATAAATCCCTGTTATGCTAAGCGATTCACCTGTCCTTTGTTTACGCCAATCGCGGTTTATATCCAGCTCCAGGCTTTGGTACAGGTTCCATTTACGCCCATAACTATAGTTATTTTGTAGATAAAGAAACTCCCTGCTCACAACAGAGCCATGGTAAGCGCCGGCCAGTGCAAGTGTGGATTCAAACCTTTGCTTGCCATATTCCCCATCGAGATAGTTTACATACAAACCATATTTTTGAATGGAGGTTTGGAAATCTGAATATTGCCACTCCGGTTGTGTACCGCCAAAAAGCCCCCAACGTAATCGATCCGTAACATTATGCTGCACTAATAGCCCATCGATATAGCCCACACCACTAAACTTGTTAGAAATAATCCGGCCCACTTTGTAATTGAGAAGCGCCTTTGTGTTGTCGTAGGAAAAAGCTGCCTCATAAATACGGTTGCGCCATTCTTTTGCCGGCACATCAATATTAATCCGCCGTGTCCGCCTGTTGTACCTGGAGCGTGCTTTGATCTTAAAATTATAAGCATCATCCCAAATATTTTTAATTTTAAGTTTAAATCGCACGGTTGGCTGTTTAAAATCGTTACGATTGTTTCGTGTATCTAAAAACTGGTACCATTGCAAACCCAAATAACCTGAAACACGTGTGGAACTTCTTTTATCTTTTCGCCTCTTTCTAAGTTTTGCACGTGTACGTCTCTCTTTTTTCGTCTTTTTTATTTCCGGGGAAGTAATGGCGCTCTTTATGATGACCACTGCACCAACCTTAATTGCCCCTTTACCAGAAATTATTTCACAAGAAGCAGAATGGTCTGCAACAAAAACAACTTTTAACTTTGCAACCATCTTTCCATTTTCTACAATCTGTAATTTATCCCCAACGGAAATGCCGTTTGCTTTGCCGCCACCAATATAAACTTTGTCTGCGGAGATGTATTTTATGGCAACCGGAGTCACTGGGGTCTGGCCAGCCAGCTCTCCAAAAACTAAAAAAAGAAGGGGTGCCCATAAAATGGCAATGTGTTTATTCACCGCCATTAGGATGGCAGCTAAGACAGGCTTGGCTCTCATAAACATATCCTTGTATATCATCGTGTTCACTATCCATATTGCTTTTACCATGGCAAGGCGAGCACGAAAAAGATGAATAACTATCAGGAACCAGATGACAATCGGAACATTCATCCCAGGTTCCCCTATGCTCTCCCGAAAAAATGGGAAATACACTGTCATGCTCATTAAAAAGAGCAGGACGCCAACTAACAAAAGAATGACAATCTTCACAACGCAGCCCAAAACCCAGGCTAGTATGAACCGGGCTGGTTGTATTTTGAAAGTTTTGCAGGTGGCATTTAAAACAATCCGTATCCAGCCTTAAAAACTCACCTTCAATCTCACTAAAATGGCACGAACCACAATCTAAATTTGCATGTTTGCCCAATAACTGGAATGATGTATTTCTATGCGCCTTAACAGGATTAAAAATGGACCACGATTGCTCCGTATGACAATTCTTGCACTCCGGTATCAATCGCCCTTTATGAAAATCTGTATGGCAGGAAACACAATCACCATCAATGTCACTAAAGTTTTCAACAACATGGCAAGTGGCACATTCCAGATATTTATGCGTACCGCTTAGTTCAAATCTCGTCTGGGAATGATCAAAGAGTACACTGTCCCACCCTGTGGTTGTATGGCAGGTATTACATGGCAATTGCAGGTTGCCGTGCGGATTTTCCTGGGCAATGGCCACTACATTTATAAGCAGGGTCAGCCAAACTATTTTAAGAGAACTGTTCATTAATCGTCCCCATTCGGATGGCAAGAATAACACGCCTGGCTATCATAGCTATAACCTGTAATTTCTTTTTTATTATGGTCTTCATCCACTTTACTTTTATTACTGTGTTCATGGCACAAAATACACTCGAACTGAACATAATTATTTGAATTTATATGACAATCTGAACAAACGTTCCACTCATCTTTATGCTTACCGGAATAAATTGGGAAATATTGACTGTCATGATCCCAGTCGGCCGGACTCCACGCCTTTGTTGTATGGCAACTTTCACAAGTGGTCGGGAAATTTGCCCCTTTATGGTTTGGATCTGTTGTTTGGTTATAAACCGTTTCATGGCACGACCAACATTCGAGCGGCGTATTTTGATAGCCACTACCATGGCAAGATGCGCAATCTATTGTTGAATGTGCACCGGTTAATGGAAAATCACTACTTGCATGATCAAAAGTGGCTGGCGTCCAGGCACTGCTGCTATGGC
>JAJRVW010000214.1 GCA_024277115.1 Calditrichota bacterium | reverse complement strand
TTTTATAAAAACTTCCAGGTCTTCAAGACTTGGAAGTTTTCCAAAAGGAAAGGACCAAATAATATTTATTGGATCAAATTAAAACAATACAATAATTCTAATTGAGTTTTAACTATTATAAAGAAGGCGCCATTTTATAGAAGGATAGTTTAAAATGAAAATTACAATAGTAGTTCTAAACATATTAGTTTCGTTCATATTTGCACAGGATAATATTATTCTTAAAACCCAAAGAAATTTTCATATTAACAGCATAATTGAACATGACCAGCAAAAGCAATCTGAAAATGTAATTCCTTATGATTGGACACTATCCGGCTTAAACGGCACATTGGATACATTGAAGCTATATTCGGGTGACGAGAATGCTACTAATTTCCAATATAGTGGACATGATGTAATGGTTCAGTGGTTTAAAGCGCCTGCCGATCTGATAATTAAATCTGTATCTTTTCATGTTGCTTGGGTCTTGTCTGATACAGAAAGCGTAAGGCTGAAACTGGTTAAAGTAAACTGGGATAAAGAACAAATTGAAAATGCAGAAGAAACCAATCATGGATATTACAGGGCTGCAGAGAATGGTTTTTTCCGTGCAACAGCTTTTTTAGATGATCCTGAATCAACAGGTGAGTATGTAGATCAGTCGGGGTTTGGCCCGATCTTTGGAGAAGATTTATGGTCGGATGACGGCTTGGGCATACTTGTAAACAACCTGGTAGCTGATCAAAGATACTGGGTCGAAATGGGACAACTTGGAGTTGAACCGGAAATTAAGCGTGGTGAAATATTTGCTATTGCCGTTCGGAACGAAAGTATGGATGGCAGGACCTTAAGTATTGGCAACTCTGCTTTCTGGGGCATTGGCAATAGTTTCAAATATTATTCTTTAGGCCGACAAGGGTTTAATAGCCACCGCTCCTGGTGGAGCCGGAAATATATTATGGATATGACAGCTTCTGTGTTGATAACCAGTGATAGCCCGCCGACTTTTAATTTATTAACGTCATCCATCCTTTCATTCACTAATTACACAACACCACGCAATGTGTCGATTAAAGTTTTGGATGATAATTTGCTCGACGGGATAAGAGGAACCGATTCTGTATTTATTAAAGTCTCAAATAATGGCTGGAAAACATCAGAGAAAATACAAATGTCCCTTGTCTCCGGAGATAGTGTCAATGGAAAATGGAGTGGGGAAATACCGGGATATTCTCCGGGCAACGATGTAAGTTATTTTTTTATTGCCCGGGATATTAATGGAAATATCGCCCAAACGGATTCTTTTGGTTATAAAATTTATGAACCGCTTCATAATACACTTCTGGTTTTTAATGGTTTGCCAGGCTCTGGCTACCCTTCACTCTATTATTTTGGACATGATGATTTTGAGGATTCCACACAGTTTGTATTTGACCATGATATTTGGTTTTATGGCCGGCTGAATGATGAATTACTTAATAATTATATAAATGTAATTGAGTTAACAACGGATGGCCCATTGGTAAATAATAATAAAGTAATCCGGGAATGGCTGGAAAAAGATGCATCACATAACTACATGTTAATGGGTGATGAATGGCTGGGGTTCCAGACTAGTTGGTTGGATACGCAATGGAAGCCGGGTTCATTCCATTATGACATTATGGGAATTACGTTTGAGTACAATGATATTAATTTTCGAAATCGTGATGACCAATTCAAGCCGAGCAAAATTGTGCCCATTGCCGGGTCTGCATTTGGGGACTCTTTGATTGCTAAAGGAGAAGAGCAGGGCACAAGTATAGATTCTTTTAAATATGACCCATTTGGTAAAATTGATAAACCTAACTGGCTGGATGGGCTTCGAAATACCGAGGATTGTGAAGTTTTCTTAAAGGGTGTTGGGATTGATAGTAACTTGTACACAATAGGCTATAGCCGTACTTTGTCTTCGGGTAATAAAATTGTTTTTTTAGCTTATGACCCTCTTTCAATTACTTCGGTTGGTGCTAAAGAATATTGGTATGGGTTTTCTTCGTCTGCACCTCAAGTACAAGCATTAAAATGGTTTGGTATTGTTACAAAATTAGAAAATGATAATATCTTGAGGCCGAACCAGTTTAATCTTTCCCAAAACTACCCCAACCCGTTTAACCCGGAAACAATTATTAATTACATAGTAGGGGCGAATCGCCCCGCGGCGTCGGGGCCCTTACAAGTTCAGCTGATAATTTACGATGTGCTGGGCCGCAAGGTAAAAACATTGGTCAATAAAACCCAACCTGCCGGGAACTATAAAGTCACTTTTAATGCAGCCAACCTCGCCTCGGGTGTGTACTATTATAAATTGAAAGCAGGCAAAAGTTTTGAGCAAACCAGGAAGATGCTGTTGTTGAGATAGTTTGTTCTTGTTGGCTTTCCAAGTCTTTAAGACCTGGAAAATCTTTTTTTGAAAAATAGTATTTGCGTTAGTTAAAACATATTATAAGTTATTCGAGCAGCGTTTGAGTTTTTTGTTTTTTCTCTACAGGCGACCCACTGTGCTAAACAGGATTTTTTTAATTGGAGGGACTTATGAAGTTGTTAATCACCACTCTTTTCCTGTGCATCGCACTTTTATCTGCACAAACAAAACGAATTAATCCCCTGGGGTTATCAGGCCGGGAAAATGAAATCTTAAAAATAAAGACAACCATACAAGATTTCCGGGGCTTTAGAAAACAAAAACCGTATGATTATTCTTTAGAAGGGCTCAATGGTCAACTTGATACCTTGGATTATAGAAATATCGGTTTCAATACTAATTTTGGTTTCTTTGGCCAGGATGTAATGGCCCAGTGGTTTGAAGCACCAGCCGATATGGAAATAAAGGCAGTCTCATTTACTTGCACAGATGATGCCAATAGTGTTGTGAGTGTTAAGATTGTGCGTATGGCCTGGGATAAAGACCAGGTTCTTGAAACTGCATATATAGGTGCAACCTGGTGGGGCTATTACAATGCCTTTGGGCAAGGTTATAATGACATTACGCCTTTTGAAGATGACAGTGATCCGAAAGGGGAATGGGTAGAGGCCGGGCCCACAGCCCAACAATACCTATGGGGCAGCCCATTTGCAGAAGATATCTGGTCGGACTTAGGTGAAGGGGCCCCGGCTGCGGCGGTTAAAGAGCAGGAAACCTGGGTGCAAATGGATTTACTCGGTGAGGAGCCTGTGATATTGGCCGGAGAATTATTCGCGGTTGTAGTAAAAAATGAGGGAACCACGTTGGATGCAGGCCGTACAGGGCTTCGTGCTACAAATAGTTTGGGCATCCCCGGTTTTAAATTTTATCGTAATGGCCGCTTGGAAACAGGCGTGGATTATGGCTGGTGGACACGGCTTTATACGTGGGATATGCGTGTGGCGGTAAATTTAACGGGAGACCGGGCACCGCAAATAAAGCTGATTGAATCAGGATTTATTCCTTTCCCTGGAGACCCGCCAACAATTATTGCAGAAATATCAGACGATAACCCTTCCGGTGGGCCTGCTGGTGTCAACTCAGCACAAATAAATGTTATATATGGAAATGATAGTACAATTAATATAATCCCGATGGAACTGATATCGGGTGATTCATTAAATGGAGAATGGTCGGGAAAAATCCCCAGCTCTTCTCCCGGAACGGAAGTAACCTGGTTTGTATCGGCCAAAGATGTAAATGGAAACCAAAGTGAGACCATAAAAACTTCCTATTCGGTTTTTTGTGTTTCATCCAATAGGCTTGTGGTTTATGATGATGATAATTATGGAATTGGTACCATAAATGCTTTTTGGCTGTCAGGCTTGCCACCGGATTCCACATGGGATTGGTCTGTTGATTTTTGGGAACCCGATTTTGGCCCGGTTTCTTTGGAGTTACTTGAAAATTATGAACAGGTTTATCATATCATGGGTGACGGGCCCGTTAATGAATTGCCAAGTTTAGGATCAGTTTATAAAGATTGGTTGGATCAAGCCTCGGAAAGTACACCACGCTACCTTTTTCTTTCCGGCCAGGATTACGCCTATAATTTCTCCAGCCCAGATACAAGTTATCCACCTGGCAGTTTTGAATATGACTATCTGGGACTTTTAAATATTGCCCCGCAAGATGTTAATTATAGTGTCAATGGTAACGACCAAACACGTCCATATATCATCGACTATGTACCGGGTGATACCCTGACTGGTTGGATGAAACAGCTTTATTCAGATACTGATTCTTCTGTTCTGGCCTATAATCCTACAGAGACAATTGGCCTAGTCAATTGGATTGATGATCTTGTTTTAGGGGATGGAACAGCTATATTGACCGACCCTAATAATAATAATGTCCCGGTTGCTGTAAGGCACGAAGGACCATATTGGAAAACAACTTTTTGGGCGCTTGACCCTCTTGGGTTGGATATGATCAGCATTGCCGATTCTTCCAGTAGCTTATGGGTGGCATCTGTTCAAAACCCGGCAGTACCAGTTTTTAGCTGGTTTGGTGATGTAACAGGCGGAGTCTCGATGATTGAAGACAATTTAAATAGTGTTCAAAACTTTGCCCTTTCCCAAAACTATCCCAACCCGTTTAACCCGGAAACAATTATTAATTATGAAGTAGGGGCAGAGCCGCGGCGGGGCTATTCGCCCACACATATAAAACTTATTGTGTATGATGTGCTGGGTCGGGAAGTAAAAATATTGGTCGATAAAACCCAGCCGGCGGGTAAATACAAGGTAACATTTAATGCAGCCGGTTTTGCGAGTGGGGTTTATTACTATAAGCTAAAAGCTGGAGATAAATTTGAGACAACACGGAAAATGTTGTTGTTAAGATAAATAGAGCCATCGCGATTTGTCGGGGCAGCGTTTAGCATTATAAATTAAAAACAAGACAATTTGAGCAAACACGTAAAATGCAGCTGTTGAGATAGTACCCTTTTAAGACCTTCCGAGTCTTTGAGACCTGGAAGGTCTGTGTTTTTTACAGAAAATAATACTTGCGTCAGTTAAAAATATTTTTAAGTTATACGTACATCGTTTGATAAACCATGTCTTTTTTCCACAGGCGACCCACTGTGGGCAACAGGATTTTCTTAATTAGGAGGGACTTATGAAGTCGTTACTTACCATTCTATTCCTGTGCGCCACGCTGTTGTCCGCACAGACCAAACTTGTTAAACCCATTGGGCAATCTGGCCCCGAAAATGAAATCCTAAAAATTAAGAAAGCCATTAGCGGGTATAAAGGATTTAGCGCGGTTCAACCGTATGACCCAGGTCTAAGTGGGTTGAATGGGGTAATAGATACCCTGAGTTATCGTAGCATAGACTTTCGCACCAATTTCGGAATGTTTGGCCAGGACATCATGGCGCAATGGTTTGAGGCGACGACTGACCTGACAATCAATGCCATATCCTTTTTTTGTACTGATGAAGAGAACAGCGCTGTAAGCGTAAAACTTGTACGTCTATCCTGGGATAAAGACCAGATTTTGGAAACCGCCACCTCATTAGGCGCCACCTGGTGGGGCTATTATGAAGCTTCAGGAAATGGACTCAATGATATTACACCGTTTCAGGATGAACCTGACAGGACGGGTGTTTGGGTTGAGGGCGGATCGATTGCACAACAAAATCAATGGGGCACTCCCTTCGCCAAAGATATCTGGCCGGATTTTGGGGGATGGATCCCGGCTACCGCCGTATTAAACGAGGAGACCTGGGTAAGTATGGATGCATTGGATTCGCTACCGGAAATTAAGGCAGGAGAGTTGTTCGCTGTTGCCGTGAAAAATGAGGGCAATACACTTGATGCAGGCCGTACAGGATTACGTGCGACTAATAATTTAGGTGTTCCGGGATTTAAATTTTATCGGAACGGCCGTTTGCAAACAGGCACAGATTATGGCTGGTGGACCCGTCTCTATACATGGGATATGCGTGTGGCTGTCAATTTTACCGGAGACCGTGCGCCGCATATTGAATTGGCTGAACCTGTTTTAGCTACGACTCTTTTAGAAACACCGCGTTTGGTATCGGCAACTATCATAGATGATAATCCTTCGGGTGGTCCGGCAGGTGTGGCATCTGCTCAAATAAATATTCTATTAAATGAAGATACAACATTAGTTATAGTGCCCATGGCTTTGGTGAGCGGTGACTCTCTAAATGGCGAGTGGCAGGGAGAAATCCCCGGTTACCCGGAGACAAGTAAAATAACCTGGTATGTAACGGCGACAGATATTCTCGGAAACACAAATCAAACCACCCAAAGCACTTATCATGTTTTTCAACCCAAAAACCCAACATTGCTCGTGATGAACGGACAAAAAGAGAGTGGCTATCCAACCGATTATTATTTTGGCACGGACGATTTTGAAAACTTTACACCTTTCTATTATGAACATGATGTTTGGGCTTATGGGCCTTTAACAAAAGAACTTGTTGCTAATTATACATTGATTATTGAAATAGCTACACGCGGCCCACTTGATATAAATAATGAGGTTATACGGGAATGGCTGGAAGGAAACTGGAATAGGGATTATATGCTGGCCGGGGATGAGTGGTTGGGCGTACAAACACGGTGGCTGAATCAGTCCTGGGAAGAGGGTTCTTTTCATTATGATATCCTTGGAATTACCTATGAGTATAATGATATAAATTATGTAGTTACGGGAGATCAGAACAAGCGTAGCCAGGTTTTTACAGTGCCGGGTTCCTACCTTGGCGATCGATTGGCCCGGTTTTCGAAAAATGTAATCATTGATTCAGTAACGACTGGAGTAGATACTTTATGGTACGATCCTGTTTATGAGATTGGTGTTTCGAATTGGCTGGATGGTGTGGATGTAACAGATGATTGTGATGTTTTCCTAAAAGGAGTAGGGATAGATGGTAATATATATAATATTGGACATTATAGAAGATTGCCAAATGGAAACCAAGTTGCTTTTTTTGCTTATGACCCTTTATCTATAAACGCGAGCCCGTATTATTGGTTTGGATTCTCGGAATCATCCCCGCAAGTAGAAGTGTTAAAACATTTTGGCGTTTATATTATAGACAATATAGACGCGGTTGAATAAAACAATCTTGTGAAGAACTTTAATTTAGCCCAAAACTATCCCAACCCCTTTAACCCAAGTACAATTATAAGTTATGAAGTAGGGGCGAAGAGCCCCGCGGCGGCGGGTCCCTTATATGTCCAACTGGTAATTTACGATGTGCTAGGCCGGGCAGTAAAAACATTGGTCAACAAAACCCCGCCGGCGGGAAAATACAAAGTCACTTTTGATGCAACCGGTTTTACGAGTGGCGTTTATTATTATAAACTGAAAGTTGGAGATAAATATGAGACAGCACGGAAAATGTTGTTGTTAAGATAAACAGAGCCATCCCGATTTGTTGGGGAGATAATTATTCTTCCAAGCTAAAATCAAATAAATTTGAGTAAACAAGAAAAATGTTATTATTGAGATAATTGAGTTTTTTGTGATCTTCCGGATTTTGGAAACATATAGGATTTTCCTGTTAACCATGCAAATTTTGCAAAAACATGATGCAAATTTTGCATGGTTTTTTAGCTTAATCCCTCCTAAGCCTATTAATACCACTATGGCATGTTAATTGAATAACACGAAACGATAATTCTAATCATATTTTTAGACATACAGGAGGTTGCTATGAAACGTTTGTTTATGGTTTTTTTTATAATTATAACTTTTGCAGCGGGTTATTTATTTGCAGAACCTACTTTTGGAAAAAAAATAAATGGCATAGAGTATTGTCTGTCAGTAAGCCCCACATCCGATGGTGGGATGATTATAAGCGGAACCGGTATAAATAGTGATTCTATAATGGTTGTTAAAACCGATCAAGACGGTGATGCACAATGGCAAAAACTTTTTGATGGATATGAAATATCCATCAGCACCAATTTTGATAATTATCATTCCGACATCGAACAAACAGCTGACGGCGGTTACATTTTTATTAATACAATAAAACTAACCGATGCAGCCGTTCAGGTACATAAACTAAATGCAGTAGGTGATATTGAGTGGAGCAAAGTTTATGATAATGACGGGGATGATTTTAGCCGCGAAGTCCTTTATACAAAAGATAAAGGATTCCTTTTTGCATATAATAACATAAAAACAACTTATTTAGTTAAAACTGATTCTGTCGGTTCGGAGCAATGGACGGTAACAGATGAGATTTCCGGGTTTCCAAATTTTGATTTTCAAGTAAGGCAAACTAATGATTTGGGTTTCATATTGGGCCGAAAAAGAAATCTTGTAAAGTACCAGGCGCTTGGTACGGAGCAATGGCGTAAAGACTATAATAATGTTTTACGTGATAAAGTAGCCGAACTTAATACGGGTGGATACACAATTATGGACCATCGAGGTGGATTGGAAAAAACTGATGCCCTTGGGGAAGTTTTGTGGCAGTTAACAGATTTTTCACGACTGGATGATTTTACTATTGATAATAATGATAATATAATTGTTGCCGGGGAAAAGCTCATAAAGATTGATATTGACGCAAATATAATTTGGGAAAAACCCCTTCCTTTTGAAAATATCAAAGATATTTACACTGAATCCGATGGCAGTATAATTCTTGTAGGTCGGTTAAATAATAGCGGTGGATTTTTAGCCAGATATAATTCTGATGGTGAATCCGAATATATCATTTTAAGCCGACCCGAAGGAGGAGAATCCTTAGCAGCAGATACAAAATTTAATATCGAATGGATTTCCTCGGGGTTTGGAGAAATTAAAATTGAATGGATAAATGAAAACCAGAATGACTGGGCTGTGATTGCCCAATTACAAGATACGCTGTTAACTTATGAATGGAACACGCCGGGCAATCGTTCTATTTCGAACAAGATTAGGATTAGCTCGCTTGCGAACCCGGCCGTTTATGATGAAAATAAAATCGGTTTTAGCGTTGGCGCCAAACATTATGACTATATCGCTATCAATGACATATTTATGTATTTCGCCACGGACGGTGGTGGATCATATAATCGACAAACAGGAGGAAATGGATTTTATTGGCCAGGTGGTATTAGTGCCACACAAGGAGCCGTTTTTGAAGACGGCCCACTTTGGGGTGGCCTTGTAAATGGCGATACACTTGTTCATGGCAGTACATACAGGCAAGGGCTTCAACCGGGAAATATTATCTCAACCGGAATTGCTGCCGATCCAAACAGCCCGGATTTAGGCGTTTATAAAGTTCGGCCGGATTGGATGCTGATGTCAGACAGTCCCTTTAAACAACGGCTGGAATACGATTGGAATCATTGGCCGGTACATTTAGGGGCACCCTGGATTGATGAAGATGGTGATGGCACATATAATCCACAAATCGACCGACCTGATATAGCCGGTGATGAAATGAATTGGATGGTAATGAACGATCTGGATTCTACCCGAACAAAATTTTTATATGGCGCTTACCCCATTGGAATTGAGGTGCAACTCGCTATTTATGGTTATAACACAGAAAATGATTTGAAAGACGTTGTTTTTAAGCGCTATAAACATATCAACAAAAGTGAAAATACGGTAGACTCCATGTATTTTACTTATTGGGCCGATGTGGATTTGGGCGATGCCGGTGATGATTATGTAGGGACCGATACGCTGCTAAATATGGTGTACACTTTTAATGGCGACGATAATGATGCTGTTTATTCAGGAGCGCCTCCTGCTATCGGTTATCTTCTGTTGCAAGGGCCGGTTATTCCTGCCGAAGCTTCAGACAGCGCCTTTACTTTTGACCAGTGGCAATTTGGTTATAAAAATAAAGCGCTTACGGCGAGTTTTTTATATATCGGAGGGGATGCACTTTATCCGGATCCTTATCTGGGAAGGATTGAGGGATCACAACAGATGTGGAATAATATGCGTGGCCGATTATGGGATGGCAATATCATATTTGATCCTGTAACGGGCAAACAAGCCAATTTTGTTGTTCCCGGCGATCCGGTTAACAAAACTGGTTGGTACGAGGGAGAGGAAGCGGGCTCCTGGGGAATAAGGCCTGGGGATCGACGTCAGGTGCTTAGCAGCGGCCCGGTAACTTTTGCCCCGGGCGATTCGCAGGAAGTGGTTTATGCCATTGTTATTGCGCGCGGCGATAACCGCCTGGACAGTGTTACCAAACTAAAAGAAAAAGCCGCAGCTGTAAGAGAGTTTTATTATACCGGTAAATTACCCACGGCCATTAGTGATGACGAGCCTGTCTTGAGCCCAAATAGATTTTCACTTTCCCAGAACTACCCCAACCCGTTTAATCCGCAAACAATTATTAATTACGAAGTGCCCGTAGGGGCGAATAGCTATTCGCCCCCACATGTAAAGCTTGTTGTGTACGATGTGCTGGGTCGGGAGGTAAAAACATTGGTCAACAAAACCCAGCTGGCGGGGAAATACAAAGTAACATTTGATGCAACCGGTTTTGCGAGTGGCGTTTATTACTATAAGCTAAAAGCTGGTAAAGATTTTGAAAAGAGTAGAAAAATGTTGTTGCTGAGGTAATTTGGTTTTTTGAGACCCTCCAGGTTTTGGAAACCTGGAGGGCTTGAATAGAAACCACGCAAATTTTGCAAAAACATACTGCAAATATTGCATGGTTATTTTGTTTTAACTCTTTAAAGTCCATTAATCCTATGTTGGCGCGTTAGTTGAATAACACAAAATGATGATTCTAAAAATATTTTTAGGACAGAGAGGAGGCATTTGTGAAATATCTGTTTGTAATTCTTTTTTCGATTGTAACTTCCAGTGTAGGTTATATAGATGCTGAACCTACTTTTGGTAAAAAGATAACCGGAATGGAACAAGCTTTATCTGTAAGCCCAACCTCTGATGGCGGGATGATAATAAGTGGCGTAAGTTCCAAAAGTGATTCTACGATTATCGTTAAAACAGAAAAAGATGGTCCGGAACAATGGCGTAAATATTTTGAAGGCCATAATTTTAAACCTTCTGTGAAATATGACAATTATCATTCTGATATCAGGCAAACCATGGATGGCAGCTATATTTTTATAAATACAATAAAATTAACCGATGCAGCCATTCAGGTGCATAAACTAAGTGCAGTGGGCGAAATCGAGTGGAGTAAAATTTATGATAATAACGAAGACGATTTCAGTCGCGAAGTCTTGTATACAAAAGACAACGGCTATCTTTTTCTTTATACAAATGATACCACAACTTACATGGTAAAAACAGATTCAGAAGGTAATGATCAATGGGTTAATACGGAAACGATAAGCGGTTTCTCAAGCTACGATTTACAAATTCGGCAAACTACTGACAATGGCTATATTTATGGAAGACTGCGTGATTTAATAAAATATGATGTGGATGGAAATGAAGAGTGGCGGCAAGGCTACAAAGGCGTTTTTCGGTCAAAAGTAGAAGAGTTTAATAATGGCAGGTATCTTATCATAGATACAAGGAGAGGACGTATTGAACGGACCGATGCCTTAGGCGATACTTTATGGCAACTAAAAGACCTTCCTCACATAAATGATTTCACCATTGATAAAGATGATAATATCATTCTTGCCGGTGAGAACCTGATCAAGCTGGATACACTTGCACAAATAATTTGGGAAAAGGACCTTCCTTTTGAACTAATCCAGGATATCTATACTGAAAGTGATGGCAGTATAATTCTTACTGGGAAGTTAAAAAATAGTGGTGGTTTTGTGGCAAAATATTCTCCAGAGGGTGAATCGGAATATCTTATCCTTAGTCGGCCACAAGATGGTGAGCGGCTTATTGTTAATAAAATTTATAAAATTGAGTGGGCTTCCTCGGGGCTGGGAGAAATTAAAATAGAATGGATAAATGAATTCCAAGATGATTGGGTTGTTTTGGCCCAATTACAAGATACATTGTTAACTTATGAATGGAACACGCCAGGCAATCATTCTATTTCGAACAAGGTTAGGATTAGTTCGCTAGCAAACCCGACCGTTTTTGATGAAAATAAAACAAGTTTTAGCGTTGGCGCCAAACAATATGATTATATCGCCATAAATGAAATATTTATGTATTTCGCTACAGATGGAATGGGGTCTAGTAATCGCACTAATGCTGGCTCTGGATTTTTATGGCCGGGCGGTATTAATGCCACACAATCAGCTATATATATAGATGGCCCACTTTGGGGAGGTCTTGTCAATGGCGATACGCTTGTCCATGGTAGCACATACAGGCACGGGCTTCAACCGGGAAATATCATCTCTAAAGGTGTAGCCGCGGACCCTAATAGCCCCGATGTAGGCGTTTATAAAGTCCGGCCGGATTGGCAATTATTGCCTGATAACCCTTTTAAACAGAGGCTTGAGTATGATTGGAACCACTGGCCTGTTCACCTTGGCGCGCCCTGGATTGATGAAGATGGCGATGGCAGTTATAATCCCCAAATCGACCGACCTGATATAACTGGCGATGAGATGAATTGGATGGTAATGAACGATCTGGATTCTGCCCGTACTAAAAACCTGTATGGCGCATACCCGATTGGTATTGAAGTCCAACTTGCTATTTATGGCTACAATACTAATAATGACCTGAAGGATGTTGTTTTTAAACGCTATAAACACATCAACAAAAGTGATAATACGGTAGACTCCATGTATTTTTCCTATTGGGCCGATGTGGATTTGGGCTATGCCGGTGATGATTATGTGGGAACCGATACCGTGCTAAATATGCTTTATAGTTTTAATGGTGATGAAGACGATGCAGTCTATCCTGGAGCGCCTCCTGCCATCGGTTATGTTCTGTTACAGGGCCCGATAGTCCCTGCAGGAGCATCAGATAGTGCCTTTGTTTTTAACCAGTGGCAATTTGGTTACAAGAACAAAAGAATGACATCTAGTGTTTTATATATTGGAGGGGATCCCAGTTTTAGTGATCCTGATTTTGGATCAATAGAAGGATCGCGGCAAATGTGGAATTATATGCGGGGCCGGTTAAAAGATGGAAGTCGTTTTACTAATCCTGTTACAGGAGGTTTTACTAACTTTATTGTACCTGGTGATCCGGTTAATGGAACCGGTTGGTACGAAGGATTGGAGGAAGGTGCCTGGGGGCATCGGCCTGGTGACAGACGTCAGGTGCTTAGCAGTGGGCCGGTAACTTTTGCCCCCGGTGATTCGCAGGAAGTGGTTTATGCCATTGTTATTGCACGTGGCGATAACCGCCTTGACAGCATCACTAAATTACGTGAAAAGGCAAAGTCTGTAAGAGAATTTTATTACACCGGTAAATTACCGACGGCCTTTAAAGATGACGAACCTGTCCTAACCCCAAATAAATTTTCACTTTCCCAAAACTACCCCAACCCGTTTAACCCAAGTACAATAATAAATTATGAATTACGAATTATGAATGAGGTAAAGCT